>CAZULR010000629.1:0-1500 GCA_964621235.1 uncultured Acidimicrobiaceae bacterium | reverse complement strand
GGCCGCATCGACGAGTCGATGGAGGCCCTGATCCACCACTTCAAGGTCTTCACCGAGGGCTTCAAGGTGCCCGAGGGCGAGGTCTACGTGGCCATCGAGTCGCCCCGGGGCGAGCTCGGCTGCTACCTGGTGTCCGACGGTGGCCCCAAGCCCTACCGCATGCACATCCGGGGCCCGAGCTTCGTCAACCTGCAGGGCATGCCCGTCATGATGCGCGGCGGCCTGCTGGCCGACGGCGTCGTGGTGTGCTCGTCCATCGACCCGGTGATGGGGGAGGTGGACCGGTGACCGAGCCCACCCCGGTGGCCGCGCCCCGCCGCGCCGCCTTCACCCCGGCCGCCCCGACGCACCTGTCGGCCGACATCGTCGGCCGGGCCCACGAGCTCATCGCCCTCTACCCCGAGCCCCGCTCGGCCCTGATCCCCCTCTGCCACCTGGCCCAGGAACAGGACGGGTGGCTGACCCCCGAGGCCATGGTCGACATCGCCGGCCTCGTCGGCGTCACCCCGGGCGAGGTGCTCGGCACCGCCTCGTTCTACGACATGCTCCACACCGAGCCGGTGGGGAGGCACGTGGTTGCCCTCTGTACCAACATCGCCTGCCTGCTGGGTGGCGCCGCCGAACTCCTCGAGCACGCCGAGCACTCGTTGGGCGTCGGGGCCGGCGGCACCACGGCCGACGGTGCCATCACCCTGGAGGAGGCCGAGTGCCTCGCCGACTGCGACCGTGCGCCGTGCGTCCAGGTCAACCACCGCTACGTGGGCGCCCAGACCCCGGAGTCGTTCGACCAGCTCATCGGCGACCTCCGCTCGGGCGCCCGCGACGCCGAGATCCCGCCACACGGCACACTGATCCGGGTGCGGCGCACGACCGGCATCGAGGCCGACCCGGCCCACGTGGCCGAGGAGCGCCGGACGGCGGCCGAGGCCCGGGCCGCCCGCGAGGCCGCCGCCGACGGGGGAGGCGCCTGATGGCCATCACCCAGCCGCCCAGGATCGTCACCTCCCGCTTGGGCTACGACGACTCGTACACCCTCGAGCGCTACCTGGCGACGGGTGGCTACGACGGACTGCGTGCCGCGCTGGCCATGACCCCCGAGGCCGTGGCCGCCGAGGTCGACGCGGCCAGCCTGCTCGGGCGCGGCGGTGCCGGGTTCCCGGCCGGGCGCAAGTGGTCGATGCTGCGCAGGAACCCGGTGACCTACCTCGTGGTCAACGGCGACGAGTCGGAGCCGGCCACCTTCAAGGACCACCTTCTCGTCGAGCGCGACCCGCACCAGCTGGTGGAGGGCGTCGTGATCGCCGCCTACGCGCTGCAGGTCTCCCGGGTGTTCATCTTCCTCCGGGGCGAGTTCGCCCTGGGGCTCGAGCGGGTGCAGTCCGCCCTCAACGACGCCTATGCGCACGGGGCCGTCGGGCGGGACATCTTCGGCTCGGGCTTCTCGGTCGACGTGGTCGTCCATCCCGGCGCCGGTGCCTACATCTGCGGCGAGGAGACGGC
>CAZULR010000628.1:0-1506 GCA_964621235.1 uncultured Acidimicrobiaceae bacterium | reverse complement strand
GCAGCCGGTTGCCGGCGGCGATCTGGCTCTTGGCGAAGGCCAGGCCGAAGGTGGCCCCGATGCCCATCACCTCGCCGGTCGAGCGCATCTCCGGGCCGAGCAGCGTGTCGACCCCCGGGAAGCGGTTGAAGGGCAGGACCGCCTCCTTCACCGACACGTGGCCGCCGACCGGCTCGATCAGCAGGCCCTCGGCCCGCAGCTCGGCCAGCGTGGCGCCCACCATGACCCGTGCCGCCACCATGGCGACCGGCACCCCGGTGGCCTTGGCCACGAAGGGCACGGTCCGACTGGCCCGCGGGTTGGCCTCCAGGACGTAGGCCCGGTCGTCCTTCACGGCGAACTGGACGTTGCACAGGCCGCGCACCTGCAGGGCCTCGCAGATCACCCGGACGTGGCGCTCGAGCTCGGCCACGACGCCGCCCGGCAGGGTCTGGGGCGGCAGGGCGCAGGCCGAGTCGCCCGAGTGGACCCCGGCCTCCTCCACGTGCTCCATGACCCCGCAGATGACCACCTCGCCGGTGGCGTCGCGGATGGCGTCGACGTCCACTTCGACGGCGTCCTCGAGGAAGCGGTCGACCAGCACCGGCCGCTCGGCGGTGACCCCGCCCTCCCGGCCGAGCGACCCGGCCACCCCGGACATGGCCTCGACGGCCGCCACCAGGCGCTCGTCGTCGTAGACGATCTCCATGGCCCGGCCGCCCAGCACGTAGGACGGCCGCACCAGGACCGGATAGCCGACGTGGCCGGCCACGGCCACCGCCTCGGCGGGCGTGGTGGCCGTTCCCCCGGGGGGCTGGGGGATGCCGAGCCGTCCGCACAGGTCGTTCCAGCGCTCGCGGTCCTCGGCCAGGTCGATCGACGCGGGCGAGGTCCCGAGCACCAGGTCCTCGTCGATGCCGGCGGCCAGCTTGAGCGGGGTCTGGCCACCCAGGCTCACGATGACGCCGACCAGGCGGCCGTCGCCCCGCGAGGCCGCCCGCTCGGCCTCGATGACGTTGGCCAGGTCCTCGGGCGTGAGGGGCTCGAAGTAGAGGCGGTCCGACGTGTCGTAGTCGGTCGAGACCGTCTCGGGGTTGCAGTTGAGCATGATCGTCTCGAAGCCCGCGTCGCGCAGGGCCATCGAGGCGTGCACGCAGCAGTAGTCGAACTCGATCCCCTGGCCGATCCGGTTGGGACCCGACCCGAGGATGATGACCCGGGGCCGGTCCGACGGCCGGATCTCGTCCTCCTCCTCGTGGGTCGAGTAGTGGTAGGGCGTGTGGGCCTCGAACTCGGCGGCACAGGTGTCGACGGTCTTGAAGGTGACCATGGCGCCGGTGGCCACCCGGGCGGCGCGCACGGTCGCCTCGTCGACGCCCTCCCCCAGGAGGTGGGCGAGCTGCGCGTCGCTGAACCCGAGCCGCTTGAGCCGCCGCCAGTCGCGCCGGTCGAGGTCGTCGAGCGTCATCCCCAGGGTGACCCGGAGGTCGAGGGCCATGCGGGCGTCGGTGACCTTGGCCATCTCGA
>CAZULR010000627.1:0-1506 GCA_964621235.1 uncultured Acidimicrobiaceae bacterium | reverse complement strand
AACGCCGGCGAGCTCATCAAGAAGTACTCGCGGATCATGAACCGGGCCCGCCAGGACACCATCACCACCGAGATCATGGAGATCGTCGGTGGTGCCGAGGCCCTGCGGGCCGGCGCCGAGGGCGACGAGGCCGGCCTCGTCATCGAGACGACGGTCTGACCCGTGACCCGCCGCCCCGCCTCACCCACCCGCCGCACCGCCACCACGACCGACATCGCAGCATCTGACGACATCAAGGGAGCCCGACGCTCATGACCACCACCGCCCCCCAGTCCACCGAGAACCAGACGCTGGCCTCCGGCCGCGTCGTGGCCATCGCCGGGCCCGTCATCGACGTGGAGTTCCCGCCCCATGCCCTTCCTGAGATCAACGGCGCCGTCGAGGTCGACGTGGTCCTCGAGGGCGTGCCCGAGACCATCACCGCCGAGGTGGCCCAGCAGATCGGCGACGGCCGGGTGCGGTGCATCTGCCTCAAGGCCACCGACGGGCTGACCCGGGGCGCCGAGGTGCGCAACCTCGGCCACGGACTCCAGGTCCCGGTCGGCGACGCCGTCCTCGGACACGTGTTCAACGTGCTGGGCGAGCCGCTCGACACCGCCGACATCGGTGCCGTCGAGGACCACTGGGACATCCACCGCCAGGCCCCCGACTTCGACACCCTGGAGCCCCGGGCCCTCATGTTCGAGACCGGCATCAAAGTCATCGACCTCCTCGAGCCCTACGTGCAGGGTGGCAAGATCGGCCTGTTCGGCGGCGCCGGCGTGGGCAAGACGGTGCTCATCCAGGAGATGATCAACCGTGTGGCCACCAACCACGGTGGTGTGTCGGTCTTCGCCGGCGTGGGCGAGCGCACCCGTGAGGGCACCGACCTGTGGCTCGAGATGCAGGAGTCGGGCGTCATCGAGAAGGCCGCCCTCGTCTACGGCCAGATGGACGAGCCCCCGGGTGTCCGCCTGCGCGTGGCACTGGCCGCCCTGACCATGGCCGAGTACTTCCGTGACGTGAAGAACCAGGACGTGCTCCTGTTCGTGGACAACATCTTCCGGTTCGTGCAGGCGGGCTCGGAGGTCTCGACGCTGCTCGGCCGCATGCCCTCGGCCGTGGGCTACCAGCCCACCCTGGCCGACGAGATGGGCCAGCTGCAGGAGCGGATCACCTCGACCCGGGGTCGTTCGATCACCTCGCTGCAGGCCGTCTACGTGCCCGCGGACGACTACACCGACCCGGCGCCGTTCACCACGTTCACCCACCTCGACGCCACCACCGAGCTCTCCCGTGACATCGCCTCGCTGGGCATCTACCCGGCCGTGGACCCGCTGTCGTCGACCTCGAACATCCTGGCGCCCGAGATCGTGGGGGAGCGCCACTACGCCGTCGCCCGCCGGGTACAGGGGGTGCTGCAGCGCTACAAGGAGCTCCAGGACATCATCGCCATCCTCGGTCTCGACGAGCTGTCCGAGGAGGACCGGGTGACCGTGTCCCGGGCCCGCAAGGTCCAGCGCTTCC
>CAZULR010000626.1:0-1513 GCA_964621235.1 uncultured Acidimicrobiaceae bacterium | reverse complement strand
CTCGTAGGCCTTGCGGGCCATGAGGTTCTTGTAGGGGTAGATGCCGCTCTGCCACCGTTCGACGAGCTCGTCGTCCGAGTTGAGAGGAACCGTGCCGAAGACCGGCTCGTCCTGTTCGAGGATCGTGCTCCGGAGCCGGGACAGCTCGTCCGGGGACGTTCCTTCGAGGACCGCGTTCAGCCACTGCGCGACGGTGATCCCCTCATCCGGCTTCGCCTCGTCCAGCACCTGGCGCACGGCGGAGGACCGTTCCTCGGACGCGTCCTCAAAGGCCTCGTCGGCCACGTACTCCTCGAGCGGTCCGGGGGTGAGGTCCGGCACGACGTCGCCCTCTGCGGCCTCACGTGGTACGTGGTCACTCGTGCCTGCCACCGTGTCGACACTCCCTCGTGGACCCCCGGGGGCGGGGGACTCCGCCACCGATGCTACCGGCACCCCCGACCCGCCCCGGGAGGCACGGGCCCCGGCTCCCACGTGGCGTCCGACCCCGTGTCCGACCGGCCGCCCGAATTCGGCCGTCCGCCCCACCGGGCACCCCGTCGCCCGGACTGGGGCGTCGACTTGGCTACCCTGAACTTCGATGGCGCCGCCCGGGCCGCGTGCCACCGGTACGTACGACGGGTCCGGGACCGCATCGCCGCCGCAGAGGGGAGAGGCCATGGGCAGGCTCACCGTGACGGAGTTCATGACGCTCGACGGCGTGGGACAGGCGCCGGGCGGCCCCGACGAGGACCTCGACGGTGGCTTCGTCCACGGTGGGTGGCAGGCACCGCTGGCGGACCCCGAGTCGGGCCGCGTCATCTTCGAGGAGGCGAGTGGCATGGACGCCCTGCTCCTCGGACGACGGACCTACGAGATCTTCGCCGACTTCTGGCCGACGGCCCCGGAGGACAGCCCGTTCACGAGCCTGCTCAACGCCGTCCCCAAGTACGTCGCCAGTCGCACGCTGGGCGGCCCACTCTCCTGGTCGGGATCGACGCTCGTCGCCGGCGACCTCACCGCGGCCGTGGCCGAGCTCACGGCACGCCACGACGAGCTCCACGTGATCGGCAGCCTCGACCTCGTGCAGTCGCTGCTGCGCGCCGGCCTCGTCGACCGTTTGCGCCTGTGGGTGTACCCGCTGGTGCTCGGCCGCGGCAAGCAGGTCTTCGCCACCGGGACCGTGCCCCGGACGCTGCACCTCACCGGGTCGGCCACCTACCCGAGCGGCACGCTCCACCTCACCTACGAGACCGGAGGCCTGCCCGCCTACGGCACCATCGGCGCCGGGGACTAGCGCCCGGCCGAGGTGACCGGCACGCCGGGCGCGCCCGCCGGCGGCGGCGTCAGGCGTACAGCGCGGCGACCACACCGCCGTCCACGAGCAGGTCGGTCCCGGTGATGAACCCGGCGTCGGGGCCGACCAGGAAGCCCACGGCGGCGGCGATGTCGTGCGGGGTGCCCATCCGGCCCGTCGCACTGCCGGTGACCATCTGGCGCATGACGTCGCCGGTCGGCCCCGACAGCTCCGCCT
>CAZULR010000625.1:0-1535 GCA_964621235.1 uncultured Acidimicrobiaceae bacterium | reverse complement strand
GCGTCCTCCAACGTCGTCAATGCTCTTCTCCCTCATCGGGCCGTGCACGGCCACTGTCTGTGGCCGTCTCCGGCCGGCGTCCGTGGGGCGGAACCCGCCCCGGCGCGCGGCGACCCGGGGGTCCGTGCGCTGACAGACGCTTATCATTCCACCACTGGGCCGACGGTGCGAAACAACGGCCCGGGGCCTGTCTCGCACCGGCTCCGTCGGATCCCTGGCGAGCGGCGCACCACGGTGTCGGCGCCCCGCGTAGGCTCGGCACATGACCACCCCCGAGCCCGCTGCCCACGGCGCCGCCGTGGACCTCGCCACCCGTCTCACGCCGCCACCCGACATCACCACACTGGGAGCGCTGCGCCAGGCCGGGTGGGCGCCGATGTCGGTGGCCGACGAGATCCGGCGCAACGCCTCGACCCGGATCGCGGCCGGGGAGCCCCTCGTCACCGGCGTCCTGGGCTACGAGGACACGGTGCTGCCCCAGCTCGAGAACGCCGTCCTGGCCGGCCACGACATCATCCTCCTGGGCGAGCGCGGCCAGGCCAAGACGCGTCTGATCCGTTCGATGGTCGGGCTGCTCGACGAGTGGCTGCCCATCGTGGCCCACTCCGAGATCAACGACGACCCGTTCCACCCCATCTCCCGGTTCGCCAAGGACCTCCTCGGCGAGGCCGGCGACGACCTGCCCGTCTCCTGGGTCCACCGCAGCGACCGCTACGGCGAGAAGCTCGCCACCCCCGATACGTCGATCGCCGACCTCATCGGCGAGGTCGACCCCATCCGGGTGGCGGAGGGCCGCTACCTGTCCGACGAGCTGACCATCCACTACGGCCTCGTGCCCCGCCTCAACCGGGGCATCTTCGCCGTCAACGAGCTGCCGGACCTGGCCGAGCGGATCCAGGTCGGACTGCTCAACGTGCTCGAGGAGCGCGACGTGCAGATCCGGGGCCACCGGGTGCGCTTGCCGCTTGACATCGTGCTGGTGGCCACGGCCAATCCCGAGGACTACACGAACCGCGGACGCATCATCACCCCGCTGAAGGACCGCTTCGGCGCGCAGATCCGCACCCACTACCCGCCGGACGCGGCCACCGAGTTGCGCATCGCCGAGCTCGAGGCCGACCTGCCTGGTCGGGGCGAGCCGCGCTCCACCGGGTCTGTGGGCACGCCGAGGGTCGAGGTGCCGGCATTCATGGCCGAGGTCGTCGCCGAGCTCAGTCAGCTGGCCCGCCAGAGCCCGCACCTCAACCAGCGCTCGGGAGTGTCGGTCCGGCTCACCATCGCCAACTACGAGACGCTGGTGGCCAACGCGACGCGGCGGGCCCTGCGCAACGGCGAGTCCGAGGCGGTCCCCAGGATCTCGGACCTGCAGTCGCTCATCTCCTCCACCCAGGGCAAGGTCGAGATCGAGTCGCTCGAGGAGGGCCGGGACGAGATCATCCTGGCGCAGCTGCTGTCCGCCGCCGTCCTGCTCGTGTTCCGGCGCCGGGTCCACCTGGCCGAGCCGCAGGCCGTGGTCGGCGCCTTCACCGAGGACA
>CAZULR010000624.1:0-1536 GCA_964621235.1 uncultured Acidimicrobiaceae bacterium | reverse complement strand
TCGAAGGGGTTCATCGTGCCCGGGTCGACGTTGATGTACGGGTCGAGCTTGCACATCGTCACCTTCAGCCCACGGCACTTGAGGAGCCGTCCGAGGGACGAGGCGGTGAGGCCCTTGCCGAGCGACGAGGACACCCCCCCGGTGAAGAAGATGTACTTGGTCTGTCGTCCGCTCACATTGCGTCCATCACCATCGGGCACCCGCTGAGGCTACCGGAACGCGCGGCGACCGGGTGCGGACCCCTCGCCGTCACTGGGCAACTGGTCGTCCGCCGGCCCGGCCGGTGAGGAGCTCGCGGGCGTGGCGCCGCGCCGCCTTCGAGTCCGGGCTGCCCGAGAGCATGCGGCTGATCTCCACCACCCGGTCGTCGGGGTCGAGCACGGCCACCTCGGCACGGGTGCGCCCGTCGGACTCGACCTTGCGGACCCCGATCTGGTGATCGGCCTGGGCGGCCACCTGGGCCAGGTGGGTGACGACGAGGACCTGCGCGTAGTGGCCGAGTCCGGCCAGGGCGGCACCGACCGCTGTCGCCGCCGCGCCACCCACCCCGGCGTCGACCTCGTCGAAGACGAGCACCCCGGGCGCGTCGGTAAGGGCCAGCCGGACGGCCAGCATGGTGCGCGAGAGCTCACCGCCCGACGCCGCCTTGGCCAGCGGACGGGCCGGCTCACCGGGGTTGGCGGCGAGCTCGAAGGTGACCTGGTCTCCACTGCCGTCCCCCGCCACCTCGATGCTGAACCGGGCCGACGGCATGGCCAGGTCGTGCAGCGTCGCCTCGATCTCGGAGGCCAGAAGCGGGGCCACGCGCCGGCGCGCCGCGGCCACGACGGCCTCCGCGTCGCCCACGTCGGCCCGGGCCCGGGCGATGTCGTGGTCGAGGGCGGCCGCCCGTGCCTCGGCTGAGGCCAGGGCCTCGAGGCGGGCCCGGCCCTCGGTCGCGAAGGCCAGGACCTCTTCGAGGGTGTCCCCGTACTTGCGCCGGAGCTCGTGGAGGAGCTGGCGCCGGGTCCGCACCTCCTCGAGGCGGCCGGGGTCGTCCTCCCACGTGTCGACCACGTCGCGCAGCTCGGTGGCCAGGTCGGCGACCTCGGCCATCAGCCCCCGGACCCGTCGGTCCAGCGGTTCGAGCGGGGCCCGTCCGGCCAGTGCGCCCGACGCCTGGCCGAGGAGCTCCTCGGCGCCGGGCCCGTCGGGCCCCCCGTCGGACCCGGTCAGCGCCACGAGCGCGGTCGCCGCCGCCGCACGGTGGGCCGACGCCTCGGCCAGCCGTTCCTCCTCCACCTCCAGCTCCGCCTCCTCTTGCGGGCCCGTCAGTCCGGCGCCCTCGACCTCGGCCACCTGGAACGCCAGCACCTCCGCCTCGCGGGCCCGTTGCCGGGCGTCGCCACCCAGCCCCTCGGCCTCCCGGAGGAGGGCGGCCAGGTGGCTCCGGGCGGCGTCCATCGGGCCGGTGTCCACCCCACCGAAGGCGTCGAGGGCGTGGCGCTGGGCCTCGGGCACCACCAGGGCGCGGTGCTGGTGCTGGCCGTGCAGTTC
>CAZULR010000623.1:0-1539 GCA_964621235.1 uncultured Acidimicrobiaceae bacterium | reverse complement strand
CCGACGGCGCCATCCTCGGCACGGCCCGCTACGCCGCCCCCGAGCAGGTGGAGGGTTGGGTCCTCGACGGCAAGGCCGACGTCTACGGACTCGCCCTGGTGCTCTATGAGGGCGTCACGGGCGAATCGCCCTTCATCGGCGACACCACGGTCGCCACCCTGATGGCCCGCCTCGGGGCCCTGCTGCCCCAGCACGAGGCCCTCGGCCCCCTGGGGGACGTGCTCGTCTGGGCCGCCGCCCCCGACCCGGCCGAGCGCTACGACGCCGCCCAGTTCGGCGAGAAGCTGGCCGGGTTGGCGGCCACGCTCCCCACGCCCGCACCCCTGCCGTTGGTCACCCCCGCCCCTGAGGAGGAGGACCCCTTCCTCCTGGCCGCGGCGGTCGGGTTGACCACGGCCACCGAGCGGCCCGGACGGCCCGTCGCCGCCCGGCCCGCGCCGCCCGTGGGGGACCTGACCGAACTGGGTGTGCCCGTGGCATCGTCCACGAAGGGAGCGCCGACGCCGGTGGCGCCCATCTTGGAGCCGACCCGCCGGCACCGGCGCTGGCCGTGGCTGGTGGCCCTCGGTGTCGTGGTCGCCGCCCTGGTGGCGGCCGGCACGGTCTGGGCGGTGTCGGCCAAGGTCTTCACGCCGTCGACCCCCGTGCCGAAGCTGGTCGGGCACACCGTGGTGTCGGCCACGTCGGTGGCCAACCAGTCCCACCTCCACGTCCGGGTGGCGGCGCGCACGACGTCGATCAGCGTGCCGGCCGGCGTGGTGATCAGCCAGGATCCGGCCGCCCGGTCGGGGTCCTCGGTCAAGCAGGGCTCGACCGTCTCCCTGGTCGTCTCGTCCGGCCTCCCGCTCGTGGCCGTGCCACCGGTCGCGTCGTTCTCCAACTGCCATGACGCCCTGGCCGCCCTGGCCGCGGTGCACCTGGTCGGCACCTGCCCGCCGACCGCCGCCGTGTACAGCTCGACGGTCGCCGCGGGTGCCGTGATCGGGACCGCGCCGAAGGGGCAGGCCCCCTACGGCTCGACGGTGGTCGTCGTCACGTCGAAGGGCCACGCGCCACTGGTCGTGCCCGCGGTGACGGGCACGACGTCGAGCTACGCCTCGGCATCGGCCGCACTGACGGCCCTGGGCTTCGTGCCCGTCCAGGCCAACGCCTACTCGTCGAGCGTCCCGAAGGGCGCGGTCATCGGCACGACGCCCGATCCGTCGGCCGGACCGGTGCCCTACGGGTCCCAGGTGACCGTGCACGTGTCGCTCGGGCCCGAGCCCGTCACGATCCCCACGCTGCAGGGACACTCGCCCACAGCCGCCGAGGCGGCGTTGGCCGCGCTCGGTCTGCACGTCGGTGGCCCCTATGGGCCCCCGGGGTCGACGACCGTGGTCTCCACCGTGCCGGCGGCCGGTACGCAGGTGGCGGTGGGTTCGACCGTCGGGGTCTACACGGCGTGAGCCGGGCGGACGGGCTCTGTGAGCTGTGCGAGGCCGCCAGGATCACCGAGTGGTACCACGAGGACGACACCTGCTGGATCGCCGACTGCGAGGT
>CAZULR010000622.1:0-1550 GCA_964621235.1 uncultured Acidimicrobiaceae bacterium | reverse complement strand
GAGGAGGGCGTGCCGGTCATCGTCTTCTTCGACGAGATGGACTCGCTGTTCCGCACGCGCGGCACCGGCATCAGCTCGGACATGGAATCGACGATCGTCCCCCAGCTGCTGGCCGAGATCGACGGTGTGGAGACGCTCAAGGACGTGATCGTCATCGGTGCCTCCAACCGTGAGGACCTCATCGACCCGGCCATCCTGCGTCCCGGCCGCCTCGACGTGAAAATCCGCATCGAGCGCCCGAACGAGACGGCCGCCGCCCAGATCTTCGGCCGGTACCTGACGCCCGACCTGCCCCTCGACGCGGAGGAGGTCCGAACGCTGGGGGGCGGTGACCCGGCCAAGGCCACCCAGGCCATGATCGAGTCGACCGTGGCCGAGATGTACCGCGACGACGAGGAGAACCGGTTCCTCGAGGTGACCTACCAGAACGGCGACAAGGAGGTCCTGTACTACCGGGACTTCAGTTCCGGCGCCATGATCGAGAACATCGTCCGCCGGGCCAAGAAGCTGGCCATCAAGCGGGCCATCGCCGGGACGGGCCGGGGGATCCGCACCGACGACCTCATGGAGTCGATCCGTCAGGAGTACAAGGAGAACGAGGACCTCCCGAACACCACCAACCCGGACGACTGGGCCAAGATCTCCGGCAAGAAGGGTGAGCGCATCGTATACATCCGGACGCTCATCAGCGACCGCGAGGAGACGACCGGCGGACGCTCGATCGAGCGGGTGGGGACCGGCCAGTACCTCTGAGCTCCGGTCCCGCCGGGGGCAGGTGCCCGCTGCACCCGCCCCGAGGGTAGGGTCGCCCGCATGGCCATTCCCAAGGTCTGCGGCATCGAGACCGAATACGGCATCCAGGTGGTCAACGGCGATCCCAACCCGATCGCCGCGTCCTCGGTGCTGATCAACGCCTACGCCCACGACGTGGCGCGCCAGCAGATCGGCTGGGACTTCGAAGACGAGGCGCCGGGCAATGACGCCCGGGGGGTGGCCAAGGAGGGTGCCATGCCCCCGATGGTGGAGACCCACCTGGTCAACACCGTCCTCACGAACGGCGCCCGGTACTACGTCGACCACGCCCACCCCGAGTTCTCGTCGCCGGAGTGCTCCAACGCGCTCGAGGCGCTCACCTACGACCGGGCCGGCGAGGCGATCGTGATCCGCTCCATGGAGGCGGCCGACGCCTCGTCCCACGACGGCTCCCGCCTCGTGGTGTACAAGAACAACTCCGACGGCAAGGGCAACTCCTACGGGTGTCACGAGAACTACCTCATGGACCGCGAAACGCCCTTCAGTCGCGTGGTGGGGGGCATCACCCCGCACTTCGTCACCCGGCAGCTGTTCTGCGGCGCGGGCAAGGTCGGCAGCGAAACGGCGTTCCACGACCGGGGGACGGTGGACTTCCAGCTGTCCCAACGGGCCGAGTTCTTCGAGGAGCAGGTCGGCCTGGAGACCACCCTCAAGCGGCCCATCGTCAACACCCGCGACGAGCCCCACGCCGACCCCCACCGCTACCGCCGGCTCCACGTCATCGTGGGCGACGCCAA
>CAZULR010000621.1:0-1551 GCA_964621235.1 uncultured Acidimicrobiaceae bacterium | reverse complement strand
GCGACGAGCCCGCCATGACCAGCGTGGTCGGCGCGCGCGGCGCCACGCTGGCGGTGACCACCCCCGCCCAGGCCTTCGTGCTGGCCGGGCTGCTGCGCCTCGGCACCCGTCGACCCGTCTTGGTGGTCACGCCCACCGGGGCGGCGGCCGCACAGCTGGCCCACGACCTCGACGTGTTCTGCGAGCGCGGCACCGGGGACGCGGCCCAGGTCTCGGTCTTCCCCGCCTGGGAGACGCTGCCCTTCGAGCGGGTCAGCCCCGAGGTCCACACCATGGGGCGACGCCTCCAACTGCTGTGGGAGCTGGGCGGCCCCGATGCCGGCGACGGTACGGGACCCGGGATCGTCGTGGCCCCGGTCAAGGCGGTCCTGCAGCGGCTCGGGCCCTGGCGCACGGCGGCCCGGCCGGTGGTGGTCGGCCGGGGGGACCGCATCGTGGTCGACGAGCTGGTCGCCGAGCTGGTGGAGCTCGGCTACCGCCGCGAGTCGATCGTCGAACACCGGGGCGAGCTGGCCGTGCGCGGGGGGATCGTCGACGTGTTCCCGTCGACCGCCGACGAGCCCGTGCGCATCGACCTGTGGGGCGACGAGGTGGACCGGCTGACGCGCTTCGACGTCGCCGACCAACGGTCCACCGACGACCTGGACCGGATCGAGCTGTTCGGCTGCCGGGAGCTCGTGGCCGACGACGCCATGCGGGAGCGGGCGGCCGGGCTGGTGGGCTCGGCGCCCTGGGGTCGCCACCAGTGGGACCGCATCGCCGACGGCCAGCAGTTCGACGGCATGGAGTCCTGGCTCCCCTGGCTGGTGGAGGACGAGGAGCTTCTCTGCGACCTCCTGGGCGACGACGCCCTCGTGGTGCTGGTCGAGCCCCGACGGGTGCGCGACCGGGCGGCCGAACTGCTCGACGAGGAGTCGGCCCTGGCCGACGCCCTGGCCGACACCTGGGGCCTGGCCGACGGGGTCGACGCCCCCCGGCTGCACGTGCCGTTCGAACGCCTGCTGGCCGAGACGACCGCGGCCGTCGTGTCCCTCGTCCCGACGGCCGAGGGCCCGGACGTGCCGCTCGTCGAGAGCCGGGGGTGGGAGCCCATCCTGGGTGACGGGACCCGCATGGCGTCCCAGGTGCGCCACCTCACCGAGTCGGGCTACTCGGTGGTCCTGTGCACCTCCACCGCGGGCGGGGCGGAGCGCCTGAGCGGCCTCCTGGCCGAGGAGGGCCTGCTGGTGCCCGTGGCCGGCGCGGCGGACGACCTCTCGGTCGCCGGGGCCCGCATCGTGGTGGCGGCCGTCGACCGCGGCTTCGTGCTGCCCGGCAGCCGAGTGGCCGTGCTGGCCGAGTCCGACGTCACCGGGCGCACGAGGCCCCACCGCCAGGCCCGGACCCGCGCCCGCCCCGTCGACGGCTTCTTCGACGACCTCGCACCCGGCAGCTACGTCGTCCACCGCCAACACGGCGTCGCCCGCTACGGCGGCATGGTGACGCGCACCATGGGTGGGGCCACCCGTGACTACCTGCTGCTCGAGTACAAGGGCGGCGACCGCCTCTACC
>CAZULR010000620.1:0-1552 GCA_964621235.1 uncultured Acidimicrobiaceae bacterium | reverse complement strand
TCCTCAACCCGGTGACGATCTTCCACCTCATCGGCGGGGCCCACAACGACGCCCTGATGCTCGGACTGCTGGTCGCGGGGTTGACGCTGGCCAAGGAGAAGCGGCCCATCTGGGGCATCGTCCTCTGCGCCCTGGCCACCGCGGTCAAGGCGCCGGCGGCCCTCGGCATCCTCTACATCGGCTGGAGCTGGTTGGGCACCGGGGTCCCGATCCGGGACCGCGTCCGACCGGTCGTGACGGCGGGTCTCGTCGGGGTCGGGATCCTCGGGTTCTTCTCGTACGTGAGCGGCCTGGGCTGGGGCTGGGTGACGATCCTGGGCACGCCGGGCGTGGTCCGCTCCTGGGCATCCCCGACCACCGGGGTCGCTTTCGCCGTCACCGGCGTCGCCCACCTGGCCCATGTCGGTCTCGGGCTCGGCGGCGTGCTCACGGTCTCCCGGTTCCTCGGCGTGGCGATCTCGGCGGTGTGCGGCGTGTGGTTCCTGCTCAACAGTGACCGGATCGGCACCCTGAAGGCTCTCGGCCTGACCCTGCTGATCTTCGTCCTGCTCGGCCCGGTCGTGCAGCCCTGGTACCTCTCGTGGGGGCTGATCCTGCTCGCCCCGGTGGCCCTCGGCCAGCTCCGCTCCCTCATCATCGGGCTCTCGATGGTGACGGCCTTCCTCGAGCTGCCCGGCGGCACCCAGCTGGTCACGACCCTGCTCCACGGCGACCCGCTGCTCATCGTGCTGACGCTGCTGTGGATCCTGGTCGTCATGACCGTGCCGCTGTCGTCCTGGGACCGGCGCCGGCCGGTCCTCGAGGTCGAACGCAGCCCGTCGGCCGCCACCGCCTGAGGCGCACCGCGGCACCACTTCCCGGCCGGAGACGCGACCGGGCCGGAGACGCGACCCGGCGGGACGGCTCAGCCCGGCGCCGCGTCGAAACCGTCGCCTCCCAGCATCCGCTGCAGTACGGCGACGTCCAGCCACCGGTTGAACTTGCGGCCGATCTCCCGCTCCACACCCACGAACTCGAACCCGCAGGCCTCGTGCAGCGCGATCGAGGCGGCGTTGTCCCCACCCACGCGGGCGATCATGGAGTGGAATCCGTGGAGCGTGCCGAGGCGGACCAGCTCCTCCAGCAGCGCCCGGCCCACGCCGCCGCCCCGCCGGCCGGCGTCGACGTAGACGGAGTTCTCCACGGTCGTGGAATAGGAGGGCCGGTCGCGGTAGCTCGACAGCGAGCCGAAGCCGAGCACGGTGCCGTCGTCGTCGACCGCCACGACGACCGGGTAGGTCCCCTGGTGCTCGACCATCCACGCGGCCTGCTCGTCCACCGACCGTGGCCGGAGGTCGAAGGTGGCCGTCGAGCCGACGACCTCGGCGTTGTAGATGAGCCGGACGGCCTCGGCGTCTGCGGGCGCTGCCAGGCGGACGTGCATCCCGGCGATCGTAGACGGGGGCCCACTGTTCAGGTGTCGGTGGTGCGGCTATGCTTTCCCCTCTGCTGCTCTTCCGAGCTGCATTGCCCCTGTAGCTCAGTGGTAGAGCACCGCCATGGTAAGGCGGGG
>CAZULR010000619.1:0-1560 GCA_964621235.1 uncultured Acidimicrobiaceae bacterium | reverse complement strand
CCAGGCCATCGACCCGCTCATCGACGCCGGCCTCGACCCCGAGCACCGGCTGCTGCTCGCCCACGCCGTGGTCGGCATGGCCGAGGGGGCCAGCCGCCATTGGTTGGACGCCCACCGCGCCCGCCGCTCCTCCGAGGACGGCGCCTCGCCGGAGGACGAGGTCGACCGCGGCGCCGAAGCGGCACGCCTGGCTGCCCAGCTGGCCGACTTCGCCTGGGCCGGACTCCGCCAGGTCCACCGCATCTGACGGTCGCCGGTGCCGCGCACCGACGACCTCGGCGGCGGAGCCTCAGACCTGGACCCTGCCCTCCGCCACCGGTTGGTTCGTCGAGGCCACCACGCCGCCGGCCACCTCGTCGGTGATGGCGAACGCGGACACCCCGTGCGAGCCGGCCACGCTGAACGGCACGATGCCCGGGCGCGAGCCGAGCAGGCCCAACGAGATCACCTTCGACCCCACCTCGCCCCACAATTGGTAGGTGCGGTCGGCGGGCAGCGGGGCCAACCCCTGGTCGGTCCCGTTGATCACGAACCCGGTGCCCGCAGCCGTCAGGACGATGGTCGCTGGCGTCGACCCCTGACCGGCGGTTCCCGGGGCCGACAGGGGGACGCGTGTGGTGCCGGGCGCGCTGAGGGCGGCCCGTTCCGCGGCGGACAGATTCGGCGTGGCCTGGAGGGCGTTGACCTGGCCGTGCAGATGGTGCACCTGCAGGCCGAGGACGAGGGCGATGACCGCGGCGGCGGCGGCCACGAGCCCGGCGCCGGCGGCCACCAGTCGGGACCGTGGGCGTGCCGTCCCGATGGGCACCACGGCCGCGGACCCACCCGATCCGCCCGTCCGGGTCGCGCTCGGCTGGTCAGGAGAGCTCCCAGCGTCCTGTCCGGACCCGGGCCTGGTACTCGCCGGCACGTCCAGCCTGGCCGCCAGGCGGTCCCAGGACTGGTCGGACGTGCCTCCCAGCCGGCCGGCGATCCCGTCCCACAGGTCGGCGGGCGGCACGCCTCCGGAGTTGGCCAACAGTCCGGCCACCTCGTGGTGCTGGTCGACCTCGGCCGCACAGCGGACGCAACCCTCGAGATGGGCCCCGATGACGGCGGCCGTCTCGGGCTCCACGGCGTCGAGTGCGTAGGCCCCCAGCAGTTCCTCGATCTCCGTATGACTCAGGGGGGTGGGCGACGTGCTCACAGTCCCGCTCCCGCCGGTTCGACACCGCGCTCGGCCAGATGGACCCGGAGACGGCCGAGCCCCGACCGGATCCGGCTCTTGACCGTGCCCTCGGGCTCGTCCAGCAGCACGGCCACCTCCCGGTACGTGCGACCCCCGAAGTACGCCAGTTCGATGGGCTGACGGAGCTCGTCGGGCAGCGCGCCCAGGGCGTCCTTCACCTGCTCGGCCACAGCCATGTCCCACACCTCGCGGTCGATGTCGTAGGCGGCGGTCGCCGTCTCCCGGGTCGTGCGCTCCTCGCGACGGCGACGCGACTCCTCGGACCGGACCACGTCGACGGACTTGCCGTGGGTGCGGGCCAGGAGGAACGAGCGCAGGGTGCCCCGCTGGGC
>CAZULR010000618.1:0-1562 GCA_964621235.1 uncultured Acidimicrobiaceae bacterium | reverse complement strand
GGTCGGAGGGCAGCAGGATGTTCTCCTTGGCGGTGAGCGTGGGGACCAGGTTGAACGACTGGAAGACGAAGCCGATCCGGTCGCGCCGGAGCTTGGTGAGTCCGGAATCATCGAGCCGCTGGATCTCCTCGTCCCCCACGAAGACCTGCCCCGAGGTCGGGGTGTCGAGTCCGGCCATGCAGTGCATGAGCGTCGACTTGCCCGAACCCGACGGCCCCATCACCGCGGTGAACTTCGCCCGTTCGATGGCCACGGTCACCCCGGCCAGCGCGTCGACCCGCGCCTCGCCGGAGCCGTAGGTCTTGACCAGGTCCACGGTCCGGGCCGCCGCGGTGCGGGGCGACGCCCCGTGGTCGCCGGCGTCGGTGATCGCCATCTCGGTGAACCTTCCGTCTGCGGGTGTGGAGCGAACCGGTCGGGCAACCGGGGGTACCGCGTCCCGTGGCCGGGGTCCGCCGCCCGTCAGGGTAGTTCGTCGGGCCTCCGACCCCATGGCTCCGGGGCGTCCGGCCTCCGCCCCTCGTCATCACCGGTGCCGGTATCCGAAGTAGGCCACGGCACTCCTCAACGACTCAGGGCAGCCCTCCCGGACGGAACCCGATCCGGCGCACCGGCAGGGGGCGGATCTCGGCGTCACGGTGGGCCACCTCGTCGGCGATGCCGTACCCGACAGCCTCGTCCGGCGACAGGAACCGGCCGACCGCCGCGTCGGCCGTCACCACCTCCACCGGTCGCCCGCAGGCCCGGGCGATGCACCCGCACACCGCCATCCACTCGTCCCGATGGGCCGCCGCCTGCGCACCGAGCTGACGTGCACTCCCCCGGAACTCGGCCGAGGGCTCGACCAGGCGGAGCGACGCGTGCCCGGCCAGGGTGCGATGGTCGCACACGGCGAGCACGGCGACGGAGGGGCCGTGCACACGGCCCGACGCGAACGCCCGGACGGGCACACCGAGGAGCTCGATCACGTCCACGACGGCCAGCGCCGCTCCCGACGTTCCGGACGCACTGTCGATGCGCAGCTCCACCGGGTCGTCCCCCAGGGCGTCGAGGGTCATCAACTGCGCCACCAGGTCGGTGGCCGCCCGGTCGTCGAGGGGGCCCGACAGCTGGACGACGCGCCTGGCGAACTGGTGCCGCGTCAGCCAGTCCCCCACGTCCGCCACGGTTCCGGGCCCGTCACCCGTCATCCGTCGTTCCCGTCGGTCGGCAGGTCGCTCAGCGACCAGTCCAGGCGCCGGCCGAGCGCCGTGGCGTAACGGTCGACCGTCGAGAGAAGCACGTCCGAGGCGCCGGTCTCGATCCGGGCCACCGCCGACTGGGACGTGCCCATCCTTGCCGCCACCTCGGTCTGGGACAGTCCGAGGGCACGACGCCGGTCCGCCAGCTCGTCGCTCAGCGCCTGTCGACGCGCCGACAGCTCACGGAATCCCGGGAACACCGACTCGCGTCGCTCGGTCATCGCCCTCCTCGTCCGGGCGCCCCGGTGGCCCGACTGGCGCGTCCGGGTCAGACTATCGCTGTCATGATATCTCGTCCTTGAGATATCATGACAGCGATAT
>CAZULR010000617.1:0-1568 GCA_964621235.1 uncultured Acidimicrobiaceae bacterium | reverse complement strand
GCACCAAGCTCAACGTCATCCCCGACCGGGTGGAGCTGTCCGTCGACATCCGGTCACTGCCCGGGTGGGAGACCGGTGAGGTGCGGGCCATGCTGGACGACGTGCTCGGCGACCTGGCCGACTCCGTCGAGGTCGCCTTCCATGCCGAGGAGCCCGCCTCCACCTCTCCCATCGACACCCCGTTGTGGGACGCGCTGCAGCGGGTCAGCCGGCTCTTCTACCCCGGGGCGACGAACGTGCCGTTCCTGACCGTCGGGGCGACCGACGCCCGCTACACCCGGACCCTGGGCGCCGTGTCGTACGGGTTCGGCCTGCACAGCACGGCCATCGGGTTCGAGCAGTACGGGGCGATGTTCCACGGCATCGACGAGCGGGTCGACGTCGAGTCGCTCCGGCTCTCGAACGAGATGTGGATGGCGCTGGCCCGCGACTTCCTGGGCTGACCGCGGCGGGCCCCGATCCGGGTGGGCCTGATTCAGCCCACGGCGCGGCGCAGCAGGTCCTCGAGCTCCAGCCGGTGGAGGGCCGCGCTGCCCGATGCCGGGCTGGCCGATTCGGCCCGACTCACGTGGCGCAGGAGGTGGCTCTTGCGCAGCAGCCGGTGGAGCCGGCTGTGGACGAAGTTCCACGCCCCCATGTTCTCGGGCTCCTCCTGCAGCCAGACGACCTCCTCGGCCTGCGGGTAGCCCGCCAGCACCTCGGTGAGGGTGTCCTTCGGCCAGGGGTAGAGCTGCTCCACCCGGACGATGGCCACGGTGGCGCCGGCGTCGCCGAGCTCGTCGCGGCGGGCCAGGGCGTCGAAGGCGACCTTCCCGGCGCAGAGCACCACCCGCTCGATCCGGGAGCGGTCGAAGCCCTCGAGGGCGGCTGCCGGGTCGTCGAGGACCTCGGCGAAGGAGCCGGACGTGAAGGCCGAGATCGGCGAGCGGGCCTGGCGGGCCCGGAGCAGCGACTTGGGCGTGAACACGATGAGCGGCTTACGGTCCGGGATCCGGACCTGGGCGCGCAGCAGATGGAAGTACTGGGCCGCGGTGGTGGGCTCGGTGACCCGGAGGTTGCCCCGCGCGCACAGCGTCAGGAACCGCTCGATCCGGGCCGAGGAGTGCTCGGGTCCCTGGCCCTCGTAGCCGTGCGGCAGCAGCAGGACGAGGCCGGACTTCTGGCCCCACTTGTCCTCGGCGGCCACCAGGAAGTTGTCGACGATGATCTCCGCGCCGTTCCAGAAGTCGCCGAACTGGGCCTCCCAGGCAACGAGGTCGTCCGGGGCCTCGACCGAGTACCCGTACTCGAAGCCGACGCACGCGTACTCCGACAGGAGCGAGTCGCGGATGGTGAAGCGGCCGCCCCCGAGTCCCTCGAGCGGCACGAACTCGGTGCCCGTCTCGTGGTCGACCAGCACGGCATGACGGTGGGAGAAGGTCCCCCGCCGGGTGTCCTGGCCGGTCACCCGCACGTCGGTCCCCTCCAGCAGCAGCGAGCCGAAGGCCAGCGCCTCCCCCAGGGCCCAGTCGATCTCGCCGTCGGCCACCACCTTGTCGCGCTGCTCGAACTGGCGGGCCAGCTTGGGG
>CAZULR010000616.1:0-1577 GCA_964621235.1 uncultured Acidimicrobiaceae bacterium | reverse complement strand
CTCGGTGGCCTGCACAAATTCACCGGATGGGACGGCCACACCCTCACCGACTCCGGCGGGTTCCAGGTGCACTCGCTGCGCCCCAACGTCGACGACGACGGCGTCACCTTCGCCTCGGTCTACGACGGGGCGGCCACGCGCCTCACGCCGGAGACGGCCGTCGAGGTCCAGGGCCTGCTCGGCGCCGACATCCAGATGGTGCTTGACGTGTGCGCCTCGCTGCCCGCCACCCCCGACGTCCTACGCGTGGCGGTGGACCGCACGGCCGCCTGGGCGGCGCGCGCCCGGGCCCACCACGAACGGGTCGAGGCGCGTCCCGAAGGCCAGGCCCTCTTCGGCATCGTGCAGGGCGGCACCGACGGCGCCCTACGCGTGGAGAGCGCCCGCCGGACGGTGGCCCTCGACTTCGACGGCTACGGCATCGGTGGGCTGTCGGTGGGGGAGCCCCGCCACGAGCTGCTCGAGGCCCTGGCCGTGACCGTGCCCGAGCTGCCCGCCGACCGGCCGCGCTACCTGATGGGTGTGGGGGACCCGGTGGGGATGCTGGAGTCGATCGCCCTGGGCGTGGACCAGTTCGACTGCGTCGCGCCGACCCGGGCCGCCCGGCACGGGTCGATGTGGACCTCGGCGGGTCGGCTCAACCTGCGCAATGCCGCCAATGCGGCCGACGACGGACCCCTCGACCCCGACTGCCCGTGCTCCACCTGCGCACGCTGGTCGCGTGGCTATCTGCGGCACCTCCAGTCGATGGGGGAGCCGACGGCATGGCGACTGTGCAGCATCCACAACCTGGCCTACGTGCTCGGGCTGATGGACCGGGCCCGGGCGGCCATCGCCACGGGCACGCTGGCCGACCTGGTGGGCGCCACGCGGGAGGTCTGGGACCGCTAGGCACGCGCCCACGGTGCCACCGGGGGTGTCGACAACCGACGGACGGCCCTGGGCTACAGTCGGTGCGCTGTGACGACCCCCACCCCTTTCCCGTTCCCACGATGAGTGCTGCCCTCGGCGCGGTCGTCCCCCTGGTGGGCGCCACGAAGTCCTCCGGGAGTTCGTCCTCGATCCTGATCTTCGTCGTCATCGGCGCCGCGTTCTACTTCCTGATCTACCGGCCCCAGCAGAAGAAGCAGAAAGCGGCCCGGTCCCAGTCCAACGAGTTCGTGGTCGGCGACGAGGTCGTCACGGCCGGGGGCATCGTCGGACGGGTGCTCGACATCACCGACGACCGGGTGACGCTCGAGACCAGTGTGGGCGCCTCCTTCGTCGTCCTGCGTCCCTACGTGCTGCGCAAGCTCGAGCCGGTCGAGCCCCCGACCGACGTCGTCGACGGCGCGGACCACGACGCCGACGAGCCCCAGCCACCCTCGGACCCGCCCGCCGTCGGCCCGGGCGATGCAGGGACCGACGAGTCCGCCGACGAGCCGACCGACCACACCTCGGCCGACGCGTCCGCCGACGAGGCGACGCACGACGAGTCCACCCCGACCACGCCGCCGCCCGACGCGGGCGACGACACCGAGAGCCCCGGGCCCGATGGGCCCCCGATCGTCTGAGCCGATGCGAGACAAACGACCCCT
>CAZULR010000615.1:0-1579 GCA_964621235.1 uncultured Acidimicrobiaceae bacterium | reverse complement strand
CCCTCGAGACCCCGGGCCTCCCAGTCCACCCGGGCGAGACGGGCGATCCCGTCGACGAGCTCGAAGGCCAGTCCCCGCCGGGCGTCGAGGTCGGAGCCGAACGGCTCGGGCCAGGTGGTCCCCTCCTGGATCGGTGACCAGCCGTCGACGAAGTCCATCAGGTAGAAGCAGCCCCCGACGACGGACGGGTCGTCACATCCGGCGATCACCCGGGGGTGGGGCACATCGGTGTCGGCCAGCGCCACCAGCAGGCGGTGCTCGCGCAACATGGTGGCGTCCCGACCGGCCGGGACCGGGTCCGGTGGCCGTCGCAGGGCGCACCGCAGGTCGCCCCGGGTGATCTCGAAGAGATCGTTCGAGGCCCCACCGGTGATGAACCGGGCGCCGAGCGGCTCACCCGTCCCGGGCAGACCCTGGTCGTCCATCCACCGGGCGAGCCCCGCGGTGTCGAGCCGGGGCTCGTAGCCGTCGCCGTCTGTCACGTCGTACTCCGTCGCCGGTCCGCTCACTGGTTCCCCACTTCGTGCTCGAGGTCGGCGGCCAGGTCCTCCGCCGACCATCCGACCGCCGCCGACGCCAGCGCGTCGGGATGGGCGGCGTACTTGTCCCGGGCGGCGGCCACCCGGCCGGGGAGGTGCTGGGACGGCCAGAGACCCTCGACCGGGGCGTACCCCTTCAGCACCTGGCGGGCCACGGTGGTCCGGTGCACCTCGGTCGGGCCGTCGACCAGTCCCATGACCGGCGCCGTCATCCAGAGCCCGCCCAACGGCATCTCGTCGGACACTCCCAGCGCCCCGTGGACCTGGATGGCCCGCTGGGTGATGTCGTGGAGGACCTGTGGCGTCAGGACCTTGATGGCGGCGATGTCCCGCCGCACGGCGCGGGGGTCGTGAGCCTGGTCGATGCACCACGCGACATAGAGGACCAGCAGCCGGAACTGGGTCAGCTGGATGTAGGAGTCGGCGACGTAGTCCCGCACGCTCTGCTTGCCGGCCAGCAGCCCGTCACGGGTCCGGCGGCTCACCGCCCGCTCGCACAACATGTCGAGCGACTTGGAGGCCATCCCCACGGTCCGCATGGCGTGGTGGACCCGCCCGCCGCCCAGGCGGGTCTGGGCGATGACGAAGGCCTGGCCCTCCCCCCCGAGCAGGCTCTCGGCGGGCACCCGCACCTGGTCGTAGTGGATGAGGGCGTGCGACCCGCTGCCGGGGACCCGTTCGCCCATCAGCCCGATGTTGCGCACGATCCGGACACCGGGCGTGTCCGTCGGGACCAGGAACATCGACATGCCCCGGTAGACGTCGACCTCCGGGTTGGTGACGGCCATCACGATGAGGAAGGCGGCGGTGCGTGCGTTGGAGGTGAAGAACTTCCAGCCCTCGATGACCCATTCGTCGCCGTCCCGGGTCGCCCTGGTCTCGAACAGCGAGGGGTCGGAGCCGCCCTGGGGCTCGGTCATCGAGTAGGCGGAGAACAGCTCCCCGGACAGGAGCGGCTCCAGGTAGTCCTTCTTCTGGGCGTCGGTGCCGTAGTGGGCGATGATCTCGGCGTTGCCGGTGTCGGGGGCCTGGGTGCCGAA
>CAZULR010000614.1:0-1581 GCA_964621235.1 uncultured Acidimicrobiaceae bacterium | reverse complement strand
GAGATCATCCCGGTCGCCGTCAAGGACGACGAGCGCCAGGACACCGACGAACGCATGTCCACCGACGAGGGCATCCGCCCGGACTCCACGGTCGAGTCGCTGGGCAAGCTGAAGCCCGCCTTCCGGCCCGACAACGGCAAGATCACCGCCGGGAACTCCTCGCAGATCACCGACGGCGCCTCTGGTGTCCTCATCATGAGCGAGTCCCGGGCCTCGTCGCTCGGGCTCACGCCCCGGGCGCGCTTCCACTCGTTCGCCGTGGCCGGCAGCGACCCCATCACCATGCTGACCGGGCCGATCCCGGCCACGAAGATGGCACTCGAGCGCGGGGGTCTGACCCTCGACGACATCGACGTCGTCGAGATCAACGAGGCCTTTGCCTCCGTGCCCCTGGCCTGGGCCAAGGAGTTCGACGCCGACATGACCAAGGTGAACGTGAACGGTGGGGCGATCGCCCTGGGCCACCCGCTGGGAGCCTCCGGGGCCAAGCTCATGGCCACACTGCTCAACGAGCTCGAGCGCGTCGACGGTCGCTACGGCCTCCTCACGATGTGCGAGGGCGGCGGCATGGCCAACGCCACCATCATCGAGCGTCTGGGCTGAAAAGTGGGGCCCGACGGCCCCGACAGTCGTCCTGCATCAGCGAAGGCCGGCCCTCCGGGGCCGGCCTTCCGTGTGCCCGGCGGGAACCCCCGAGGTGCCCGGCTAGTGATACCTGGTGGCGAGGAGCAGTCCGACGAAGATGAAGGCGATGGCCGCCACCAGCCAGAGGTTGTTGACACCACCGGGCAGCAGCCCGGCGTAGTTGAGGATGACGACGACCACGCCCAGGGCGAACATCCCGACGATCAGGACGCCCAACCACTTCGGGCTGACCTTGGTGCTCCGGTCGATGGGCGGTGTGTACCGGCTCGACTGGATCGAGCCCGACGCCCCCGCACCGCCCTTGGCCGACGGGGTCACCCGTCCGCTCTTCTTCTGCGCCCGGCCGGGGCCCCGCTCGCTCGTCGTTGCCATGGGCGAAGGATAGCCAGTGCCGGCGGGCCGGGGCGCCCGGCGCCCCCACCCCCCACCGCCCGGTACGATCGGTCCCCCATGGCGACCCGCGTGCTGGTCATCGACAACTACGACTCGTTCGTCTACAACCTCGTCCAGGAGCTGGGCGAGCTCGGGGCCGAGCCCGTCGTCCACCGCAACGACGCCATCGACATCGACGGGATCCGGGCCGTCAGCCCGGACGCGGTGCTGATCTCCCCCGGTCCAGGCCGCCCCGAGGACGCCGGCATCTCCCTGGCGGTCATCGAGGAGCTGGCGGGGGAACTGCCCATCCTCGGGGTCTGCCTCGGCCACCAGGCCATCGGCCAGGCGTTCGGGGGCGAGGTGGTGCGGGCCCCCACGCTCATGCACGGCAAGACGTCGGCCATCCACCACGACGGCGCCGGTGTGTTCACCGGTCTCCCAGACCCCTTCACCGCCACCCGTTACCACTCCCTGGTGGTCGAGCCCTCCAGCGTGCCGGACGTGCTCGAGGTCACGGCGCGGACCTCGGACGGGGTCATCATGGGTCTGCGCCACCGGACG
>CAZULR010000613.1:0-1585 GCA_964621235.1 uncultured Acidimicrobiaceae bacterium | reverse complement strand
CCAGGTAGGGGTTGATGGCGGCGGCGCCGAAGCCCTTCAGCAGGGCCATGTGATGCACCTCCCGGGCGCTTCCGGACTCCACCACCAGCCCGACCCGGGTCCGGGCCTTGGTGCGGACGAGGTGGTGGTGGACCGCGGCCACCAGCAGCAGCGACGGGATCGGAGCCAGCACGTCCGTCGAGTTGCGGTCGGACAGCACGATCACGTCGGCCCCGTCGTCGATGGCCGCGCTGACCTGGGCCCGCACGTCCTCGATCGCGGATCGCAGGGCCTCACCGCCTCCGGCCACCTCGAAGAGGCCGTCGACGGCGAAGGCCCGGAACCCGGGCGTGGTCCCGTCCTCGTTGACGTAGAGCAGCTTGGCCAGGTCGTCGTTGTCGATGACCGGCATCGGCAGGATGATCTGCCGGCACGACTCGGCCGTGGGGTCGAGCAGGTTCGACTCCGGGCCCAGCGTCGACAGCAGGGAGGTCACCAGCTCCTCACGGATGGCGTCGAGCGGTGGGTTGGTGACCTGGGCGAACAGCTGCGTGAAGTAGTCATAGAGCAGGCGCGGGCGCTCCGACAGCACGGCGATGGCCGTGTCGGACCCCATCGACCCGATCGGCTCGGCCCCCGTCCGGGCCATGGGGGCCAGGATCAGGCGCAGCTCCTCGTTGGTGTAACCGAACAGCTGCTGGCGGCCTACCACCGAGGCGTGCTGCGGCGTGAGCATTGTCCGCGGCGGCAGGTCGTCGAGGTCCACCTGCCCCTGCTCCAGCCACGTGGCGTAGGGATGCTCGGCCGCCAGGGTGTCCTTGATCTCGTCGTCGTCGACGATGCGTCCGGCCTCGGTGTCGACGAGGAACATGCGGCCGGGCTGGAGGCGTCCCTTGCGGACGACCTTGGCCGGCGGGACGTCGAGGACACCGACCTCGCTGGCCAGCACCACCAGTCCGTCGTCGGTCACCCAGTACCGGGCCGGGCGGAGGCCGTTGCGGTCGAGGACGGCACCGATGACCGTGCCGTCGGTGAAGGCCACCGCGGCCGGGCCGTCCCAGGGCTCCATGAGGGAGGCGTGGTAGCGGTAGAAGGCCCGGCGGGCCGGGTCCATCGTGCGGTGGTTCTCCCACGCCTCCGGGATCATCATCAGCACGGCGTGGTGGAGGGGTCTCCCGCCGAGATGCAGCAGCTCCAGGACCTCGTCGAACGACGCGGAGTCGCTGGCGCCCGGGGTCACGACGGGGAAGGCCCGGTCGAGGTTGGGGATCAGGTCGGTGGCGCACAGCGCCTCCCGGGCCCGCATCCAGTTGCGGTTGCCGGCCAGGGTGTTGATCTCGCCGTTGTGGGCCATATAGCGGTACGGATGGGCCAGCGGCCACGACGGGAACGTGTTGGTCGAGAACCGCGAGTGGACGAGGGCCAGTCCGCTGACGAGTCGCTCGTCGTCGAGGTCGGGGTAGAACTCGGCGAGCTGGTGGGAGGTGAGCATCCCCTTGTAGGTCACCGTCCGGGCCGACAGTGAGGCGAAGTAGCACTCGTCGACCTCGTGCTCGGCGCGCTTGCGCACGACGAAGGCCAGCCGGTCCACGGCCACGGCCGGGTC
>CAZULR010000612.1:0-1600 GCA_964621235.1 uncultured Acidimicrobiaceae bacterium | reverse complement strand
TCCAATTCCTCGTGACCCCGGACACGGTGGTGGCCGTGCTGACGGTGCTCGGCTACTCCCTCTACGACACCGTGGTCGTCTTCGACCGGATCCGGGACAACTCCCAGGGACTCGGCGCGTCCGGGCGCATCACGTACTCCGAGATGGTCAACCTGTCGATGAACCAGACCCTGGCCCGGTCGATCAACACCTCGCTCGTCGCCATCATCCCGGTGCTCTCCGTCCTCGTGATCGGCTCGTTCATCCTGGGGGCCACAACGCTGCAGAGCTTCGGCCTTGCCCTGGTCATCGGGCTCACCAGCGGTGCGTACTCGTCGATCTTCATCGCGTCGCCCCTGCTCGCCCTCATGAAGGAGCGCGAGCCCCGCTACATCACCATCCGCCAGCGCCTCGAGGCGCGGGGTGACCGGGGCCCGGCCCTGACCCCGGCCATGGCGGCCGCGATGTCGGCCTCGGGTTCCGGCAAGGGCTCGTCCAAGGCCCGAACGGCCAGCGGCGTCATCCGGCCCGGCGCCGGGTCGTCCAAGAAGGCAGCGGCGGCGGTCGTCGCCGCCGACGTGGCGACCCCGTCCCCGGGCGGGACCGGCACGGCGACACGCTCGTCCCAGGGCTCCACCCGGCCGGCCGGGAACCGTCCGCCCCCACGTCCCCGAAAGGGCAAGGGCAAAGGCAAGGGCAAGAAGCGCTGAGGCGCAATACGGCCCCCGTGCGCGAGCGAGCGGCCGCATCCAGCACCGGTCCGGCGGTGTGTCCAGGTACCCTGTAGAGATGGCCCTGGCCACCCCTGTCCCCGCAGAGGGGTCCACCGACGCAGTCGACGACAGCCTGGTCGGATCGGCCCTACCCGCCGCCGAGGCGGAGCTGCTCGCGCCCGTCTTGGCCTCCTTCCTGCGCCGCCACCCCGGGGACGACACGTCGCTGATCGTGCGGGCCGCCGAGACGGCCACCGTGGCCCACGCCGGCCAGCTGCGCCGCTCGGGTGAGCCCTACGTCACCCACCCGATCGCCGTCGCCGGGATCGTCGCCGACCTGGGCCTCGACTCCCAGACCGTGGCCGCCGCGCTGCTGCACGACGCCGTGGAGGACACGGGGGTCACCACCGAAGTCATCGACCGCGACTTCGGCCCGGCCGTGGCCCTGATCGTGGAGGGGGTGACCAAGCTCGACCGCCTCCAGTTCGACTCCAAGGAGGCCCAGCAGGCCGCCACCGTCCGCAAGATGCTCGTGGCCATGGCTGATGACTGGCGGGTGCTGATCATCAAGCTGGCCGATCGGCTTCACAACATGCGGACCCTGTCGGTCATGCCCGAGTGGAAGCAGCGTCGCACGGCCCAGGAGACGCTCGACATCTACGCCCCCCTGGCCCACCGGCTGGGCATCCAGGGGGTCAAGTGGCAGCTCGAGGACCTGGCGTTCGCCACCCTCCACCCCAAGCGCTACGCCGAGATCGAGCAGATGGTGGCCAGCCGGGCCCCGCTGCGCGACGAGTTCCTGGCCCGGGTGCTGGTGGCCGTGCGCGAGCGGCTAGTGGCGTCGGGAGTCAACGCCGAGGTGACCGGTCGGCCGAAGCACCTCTGGAGCATCTACGAGAAGATGGTCG
>CAZULR010000611.1:0-1602 GCA_964621235.1 uncultured Acidimicrobiaceae bacterium | reverse complement strand
CCAAGCAGGCCGAGGCCTACCGCCAGATGTCGCTGCTGCTGCGGCGCCCGCCGGGCCGTGAGGCCTACCCGGGCGACGTCTTCTACCTCCACAGCCGCCTCCTCGAGCGGGCCGCCAAGCTGTCCGACGACGCCGGTGGCGGATCGCTGACGGCGCTGCCGATCATCGAGACCAAGGCCGGCGACGTGTCGGCCTACATCCCGACCAACGTGATCTCGATCACCGACGGCCAGGTCTTCCTCGAGTCGGAGCTCTTCTACGCCGGCGTCCGGCCCGCCATCAACGTCGGCATCTCGGTCAGCCGGGTGGGGAGCGCCGCCCAGATCAAGGCCATGAAGGCCGTCTCCGGCACGCTGAAGATCGACCTCGCCCAGTTCCGCGAGCTCGAGGCCTTCGCCACCTTCGGTTCGGAGCTCGACAAGGTCTCCCAGGCCCAGCTCGACCGCGGCTACCGCCTCACCGAGCTCCTGAAGCAGGGTCTCAACCAGCCGGTCCCGGTGGAGGAGCAGGTCCTGGTGATCTACGCGGGCTCCGAGGGCTACGTGGACGACATCCCGGTGGCCGACGTGCAGCGCTACGAGGCCGAGGTCCGCGCCTACTTCCGGGCCAACCACGCCGACCTCCTCCAGGGCATCAAATCCTCCGGCAAACTGCCCGAGGGCGACGCGCTGGCCGACGCACTGCGCAAGTTCACGGACACGTTCGATACCGGGAAGGTCGACTGACCGATGGCAGGTGGCCAGGAGCGCATCCTCCGTCGACGGATCCGGAGCATCAAGTCGACGCAGAAGATCACCAAGGCGATGGAGCTGATCGCTGCGTCCCAGATCGTGCGCGCCCAGGGACGCATCGCCGCGTCCAAGCCCTATCAGGAGGGCATGGCCCGCATCGTCCTCGAGACCGCGCTGGGTGATCCGAACGCCGCCGGTCGGCTGCTCGGCACCCCCGAGGAGGTGACCAAGGTCCTCGTGCTCAGCGTCGTGGCCGACCGCGGCCTCTGCGGCGGCTACAACACCACCGTCTTCCGCACCACCGAGCGGCTGCTGGCCGCCCAGGCGGCCGACCACCTCGAGACGCGGCTCGTCACCGTCGGCAAGAAGGCCGTGGGCTACTTCCGCTTCCGGGGCCAGGACGTCGAGCGCTCGTTCCTCGGGATGTCCGAGCGGCCGACCTTCGCCGACGCCCGTGACGTGGCCGCCGCCGCCGTGACGCCGTTCGTGAACGGCGAGGTCGACCAGGTGCTCATCGTGTCCACCCGATTCATCAGCGCCGGCTCCCAGAAGGTGGAGGTGCGCCAGCTCCTCCCGCTCGTCGACCCCCGCAACGGAGAGCAGAAGGCCGACCACGAGCACGAGACCGGCAGCCGGGACATCGCCCCCCACGACGTCGACGTCAAGCAGGGCTACACCGAGTTCGAGCCCGACGCCGCCATCCTTCTCGCCGACCTGGCGCCCCGGGCCGCTGAGACGGAGATCTTCGCCGCCCTGCTCGAGGCCTCGGCCTCCGAGCTGACGTCCCGTCAGCGGGCCATGGCCGCGGCCACGGAAAACGCCGGCGAGCTCATCAAGAAGTACTCGCGGATCATGAACCGGGCCCGCCAGG
>CAZULR010000610.1:0-1610 GCA_964621235.1 uncultured Acidimicrobiaceae bacterium | reverse complement strand
GGTCCTTCTGGAGGAGGTCCAGCATGAGGCCCCGGTAGTCGAAGCTCTTGGTGCAGAGCAGGGCGATGGTGAGCACCACCGCGTCGATCCGGTGGGCGCCCGTCGGCCACCGCCTCGACTGCATGGCCCGGATGCCCTGGATCTCACACGGTGTCCCGACCACGGCGATGCGCGGCTTGGCCGGGAGGTCGTACGCCGAGAGGTCCAGCTCGGCCAGGGCCATCGTCTGGTTGTAGTAGGAGCCGGCGGCGTCGATGATCTCCTTGGCCGTGGTGGCCAGATGGGCCACGCCTTTCCAGGGCTCCTCGGGGTCGTCGCTCGGCCGGGTGACCAGGGCGCCGTCGATGTCGCCCGCCGCCAGCGCGGCGATCAGCAGCGCGGACACCACTCCGCCGTCCTGGGCCCCGTCCGGGCGGGCGCCGGCCCGCACCGCGTAGGCCTCGGTGACCGCTCCCAGCCCGTCGCCGGGGGGACCACCGGTGATCTTCCAGTAGGTGTCGCTGGCGTCGACCCGCTCGACCGACGCGGCCGCCACCCCGTCGTCCGTGCCTCCCGGCATCGCCGTCGACGGGGGCCACAGGGCCTCGTAGCGCAGGCCGCCCCGGGGGCAGAAATCCCAGCACAGCGAGCAGCCCGTGCACATCTTGACCAGCTCGGGCAGGTCGGTGTCCTCGTCGATCCCGATGGAGTTCGACGGGCAGGCGGCCACGCACGTGCCGCACTGGATGCAGCGCCCGGCGTCGATGACCCCGGCCTGGAGCTCGAAGAACCAGGTCTTGCCCGGCGGCTCCTCGATCCCGTTGATCTCCTCGCGGAGGCGGTAGGCCTTCATGCCCCGGCCCCCGGCTTGGTCCCGAGGCGGACGGGCGTGCCCGTCCCCTCGGCGGCCAGCGTGGCCCGCAGCTCGTCGTTCGGGACCCGGCGGGCCCAGTTGTGGAACGGCTCGTCGGGGCGACGCTCGGACTGGTAGCGGCGCACCACGCGGAGCAGGGCGTCGGGCACGTCGTTGACCGGGCGGGCACCCTCGATCCAGTCGATGAACCCGGCATCGGACCCGAGCGATCCGCCCATCCCGATGTCGACGGCCTCGGACAGGTGGTTGCCCACATGGGCGACGTCGCCGCGGAACCCGATGTCGGCGATCTGGGGCTGGGCGCAGCTGGCCGAGCAGCCCGAGAAGTGCATGCGGATCACGCCGGCATCCTCCCCCAGGGGCGAGAACTCGCCCGGCGTCGGCGGCACCCCCACGGGCTCACCCGCCAGCTGGTCGTCGAGGAAGCGGGCCCACTTGACGGCACGCTCCTTGGTCTCGACGATGGCGTAGCGGCAGAACTCGGAGCCCGTGCAGGCGACGACGCCGCGGCTGAACGGGCCGGGGAAGGGGGAGTACTTGGCGAGCAGGTCCTCGGCGAGCAGCGCGTCGACCTTGTCGCCGTGGACTCCGGTGAATGTGATGTTCTGGTCGGTGCCGACCCGCAGGGTGCCGTCGCCGTAGGCGTCGGCCAGGCGCGCCGCCTCGACGAGCTCCATCCCCTGCATCCGGCCGACCGGAACCGAGCAGCCCACGTAGAAGTAGCCGTCCTCCTTCTGGCGGTGGACGCCCACGTGGT
>CAZULR010000609.1:0-1610 GCA_964621235.1 uncultured Acidimicrobiaceae bacterium | reverse complement strand
CGGTGCGGCGCTCGGAGTACTCACGGGTCCCGTCCAGCGGGTCGATGATCCACACGCGCCCGTCCGGTTCGGTCAGCTCCGTGGCCCGGTCGTCCTCCTCGGAGCGCACCCGGTCCGCCGCGTACCGCTCAGCCAGCAGTCCGACCAGCAGTTCGTGGGAGCGCCGGTCGCCCTCGGCGCCCAGTTCCTTGCCCTCGAGCGGGCCCTCCTGCAGCGCGCGGAGCACCTGGCCGGCCTGACGGGCCAGTTCGGCCGCAGCTGTGTCGTCGTCCACTGGCCATCCCCCGCTTCGGTTCGCTCCGGCCCCCACGGCCCGGTACGCCGGACAGTCTGCCCGACGCGGGCCGGGTGCGGCGCGGGACACCCCGCCGGACTGACCGGATACCGGCCCCACTGACTACGATCCCTCCGACATGCCGCCGCCGCCCGCCATGGACGTCCCCGAGCTCCAGGAGTTCCTGGACGCCGCGTTTCCCGCCGACCTGCCGTACGTGGTGGAGGAGATCAGTGAATCAGGGGTGCGCATGCGCCTGACCGTGGACGAGTCGAACGTCCGGCCCGGTGGGACCGTGTCGGGCCCGTCGCTGATGGCGTTGGCCGACTGCGCGGCGTGGCTGGCCGTGGTCGGCCAGATCGGACCGGTCGCGCTGGCCGTGACCACCAGCCTCCACATCGACTTCCTCCGCAAGCCCTCGCTGGTCGATGTGGTGGCCGTGGGGACGGTGCTCAAGCTCGGGACGAGGCTCGGTGTCGTCGACGTCGCCCTCCACACCGTGGCGGACGACGCCCTGGTGGCCAAGGCCCAGGTGACCTACTCCATCCCACCCCGCTGAGGTCGGCGGCACGGTCGGACTGGCCGGCCCGACCTACGGCGCCGGGGAGCGGCCCGTCCGGGCCTGTTCCGCCGCGTGGTGGCCGGCGCGTCGACCGAAGAACGATCCGTCACCGAGGCTGATGCCACTGGCGTAGTGATGGGCCGCGAGGCTGGCGGCGGTCCGGCCGACGGCGTACAGACCCGGGACGCGACGTCCCTCGCCGTCGAGCGCGGCGCCGTCGGGGTCGGTGACGAGGCCGCCGAGCGTGAACGTCGCGTAGATGGCCCCGTGGTCGACGCGCAGATCGATGGCTCCGATGCCGCTCGCCGGCGGCTCGCCGATGGGCTGCAGGAAGGGCGCCCGCTTGTGGAAGGCCGGGTCCTCGCCGCGGGCGGCGGCCTCGTTGTACTCGCGCACCGTGCGCGCCAGGGCGTCCGGCGGGACGCCGAGGTCCGTGGCCAGCTCCTCGGGCGTGGCGGCCGCGTAGCCGATCCGGAGCCCGATCGGATTCGACGCGTGGATCACGTCGTCGGTGATCATGTGGACGAAGCCGTCCTGGTCGCGCAGCGCGTGGATGCCGATGCGCCCGGTGTAGGCGTCCTCGTTGATGAATCGCTCGCCGTGGCGGTTGACGAGGATGCCCCGGGCCAGGCGGTGGGGCGGCCCGAGGGGCAGCGCGCACTCGAAGGAATCGAGCCGGGTGGTCGCCGCACCGGCGCCCACGCCCATTCGGATCCCCCGGCCGTCGTCGTTCGGCGTGCCGATCCGCCAGGCCGGGTCCGGGACGTGGGCCAG
>CAZULR010000608.1:0-1613 GCA_964621235.1 uncultured Acidimicrobiaceae bacterium | reverse complement strand
CCGATCCGGTTGGGGCGGTCCTTCGCCCGCTGGGCCAGGATCCCGACCGACGGCCAGTCCGTGCGCCCCCGTGGGTGGCGCGTGCCGCGGCACACGGCGTCTTCGTCGACGCGGTCGAAGCAGAACACCACCTCGATGTGGGAGAAGTCCGCCAGTCCGTCGGTCGCCCCCGGCTCGAGCTGTCCGGGGTCGAGCTCGATCGTGGATGCCACGGCGTCCCACCGGTCGTCGACCGCCTCGTCGCGCCCGCCCACCACGCGGCCGATCGGCCGCACGGTGATGGCCCGGTCGTCGCGGTCCGTCACGGCGTCCCCCCGTCGTCGGTCATACCGGCCTCCCGGCCTCCGGTGTGTCATCTGCCCACCCGGTCTCCGGTGGGTCATCCGGCCATTCCGCATCGGTGTCCTGGCCCTCGAACTGGATCCGGTAGAGCTCGGCGTACTGGCCGCCGGCCACCAGCAGGTCCTCGTGGCGACCCTGCTCGACGATGCGCCCGCCGTCGAGGACGAGGATCCGGTCGGCCTCCCGCACGGTGGACAGGCGGTGGGCGATGACCAGGGAGGTGCGGCCCTGGAGGGCGGTGGCCAGGGCCAGCTGCACCGCCGCCTCGGACTCGCTGTCCAGGTGGGCCGTGGCCTCGTCGAGCACGACGATCTCGGGCGCCTTCAGCAGCAGGCGGGCGATGGCCAGGCGCTGCTTCTCACCGCCGGACAGGCGGTAGCCGCGGTCGCCCACCACGGTGTCGAGGCCGTCGGGCAGCGAGTCGACCATGGTGGCGATCTGGGCGCCGGCCAGGGCCGAGGCCAGCTCGGCCTCGGTGGCGTCGGGCCGCGCGTAGAGCAGGTTGCCGCGGATGGTCTCGTGGAAGAGATGGGCGTCCTGGGTGACCACGCCGACCGTGGCGGCCAGCGACTCGAGGGTGGCGTGGCGGATGTCGAGCCCGTTGATGCGAATCGACCCCGAGATGACGTCGTAGAGGCGGGGGAGCAGCTGGCTGATCGTGGTCTTGCCGGCGCCGGAGGGCCCGACCAGCGCCACCATCTGGCCCGGCTCGATGCGGAAGGACACGTCGAACAGCACCTGGCTCGAGACGGTGGTGTCGAGTACGGCGACCGACTCGAGGGAGGCCAGCGACACCTCCTCGGCCGTCGGGTAGCGGAAGTCGACATGGTCGTACTCGATGGTGGCCGGGCCGGCCGGCACGGGACGGGCGTCGGGTGCGTCGACGATCATGGGCGGCAGGTCGAGGACCTCGAACACCCGGTCGAAGGAGACGAGCGCGGTCATGACGTCGATCTGGACGTTGGACAGCGCGGTAAGCGGCGCGTACAGACGGGTGAGGTAGGCGGCGAGGGCCACGACGGTGCCCACCGTGAGCGCGCCGTCGACGGCCTGGACGCCGCCCCATCCGTAGACGACGGCCGTGGCCAGTGCCGCCGTCAGGCTCAGGGCGGCGATGAAGAAGCGGGCGTACATGGCCTGGGTGACGCCGATGTCGCGGACGCGCCCCGCCCGGCGCTCGAAGGTCCCGAGCTCCTCCGAGGGCCGGCCGAACAGCTTGACCAGCAGGGCGCCGGACACGTTGAAGCGCTCGTTCATGGTGTTGTTCATCT
>CAZULR010000607.1:0-1616 GCA_964621235.1 uncultured Acidimicrobiaceae bacterium | reverse complement strand
ACCTGCACATCCTGCAGTCCGGCGGCAACTCCGTCTCCGGCCTCATCGCCAACCTGTACTCCGAGTCGTCCACGTTCGGCACCTCGGCGCTGATGGCCGCCGGGCTGGCGCTCTTCGCCATCGTCCTCGTCGTCAACTTCGCCGCGTCCGCCGTCGTGGCCCGCTCGCGCTCCGGCGCGGAGAGTGACGCCTGACATGACGCTCCTCGACCAGCCGGTGCACCGCACCGAGGCGCCCGTCGCGCCGCCGCCGGCACCACAGGTCCGCCGCAAGGTCCGTGGCATCCGCCGCGAGATGGTCCTCAACATGGCCGGCGCCGCCCTGGCCGGGGTGAGCGCCTCCTGGCTCCTGTCCCTCGTGGCCGGCCTGTCGGGCGTCCTCGGGTTCGTCATCGTCGCCTACGTGCTCTTCGTGGTGGTCTACGGAGTGCTCGTGTCGCTGACCGAGGACCGGCCCGCGGTGACCGACGCGGTCATGACCGTGCTGCTGGCGACCATGGCCGTGATCGCGTTCGCCGCGCTCGGACTCGTCATCTTCTTCACGCTGGCCAAGGGCTGGCACGCCCTCGTGCACCTCAACACCTACACGCAGGACCTGTCGAGCGCCGGCCCGCTCGCCCCGTTGACCAAGGGCGGCATCGGGCACGCCATCCTCGGCACCCTGTGGATGATCGGGATCGCCGTGGTGCTCACCGTCCCGGTGGGGCTGGTCGCCGCCGTCTACCTCGACATGACCCGGAGTCGTCCCGCCCGGACCTTCCGGACCATCGTCGAGGCCATGTCGGCCCTGCCCAGCATCCTGGCCGGTCTCTTCATCTACGCGGCGTGGATCCTCACCCTGGGCTTCGAGCACAGCGGCCTGGCCGCCGCCCTCGCCCTCAGCGTCATGATGCTGCCCTACATGATCCGGGCCTCCGACCTGGCTCTGCGCCTGGTCCCGGGCAGCCTGCGGGAGGCGTCCGCGGCCCTGGGGGCCCCCTCGTGGCGGGGCGAGCTCCAGGTCGTGATCCCGACGGCGCGATCGGGACTCGCCACCGCCGTGATCCTCGGCATCGCCCGTGGCATCGGCGAGGCCTCGCCCGTGCTGCTGACGGCGGGATACACGACCTACATCAACGCCAACCCGTTGCACGGGCCGATGGCCTCGCTCCCGCTCACCGCCCTGAAGCTGGTGCAGACCGGGAACCCGAACTACACGGCTCGGGCGTTCGCCGCGGCGTCATTCCTCCTCCTGCTGGTCATCGTCCTGTTCGTCACCGCCCGCAAGATCGGTGGCTGGGGACCCGGACACCTGTCCGACCGCGGCCTGCGCCGGGTCCGCGAGGCCTCGGCCCGCGACGTGGCGCGCTACCAGCGGAAGCTGGCCGCCGCCGCCCCGACATCCCCGGCCGACTTCGGAACCGACCCCGGGCCCCCCGGGCCCCCCGGAACGACCCATCCCGACACGAGACCCACGGAGTCCCCCCGATGACCGTCCGCCGCCCCAACCGCTCCACCCGCCTGCTCCAGGTCGCGGTCGCCGTCCTGGCGAGCGTGGCCGTGGCGCTGGTGACGGTGGCGTCCTCCCCGGCCGGCCCGGCGGGCGCCACGTCCTACGTGCCGGTCTCCGGTGACGGG
>CAZULR010000606.1:0-1616 GCA_964621235.1 uncultured Acidimicrobiaceae bacterium | reverse complement strand
GTTGTTGCACAGCAGGTGGACGGCACCGTGGGCGGCGACGGCGGTGTCCCGCAGGGCGGCCACCTGGTCCGGATCGGACACGTCGCACACCACCGGGAGCACCGAGCCGCCGGCCTCCGCGATGCGCGCCGACTCCCGCTCGAGGGCCGGCTGTTCGATGTCGGCCATGACCACCGACATCCCCTCGGACAGGAACCGTTCGGTCAGGGCCAGCCCGATCCCCGAGGCGGCCCCCGTGATGACGGCGGTGCGTCCTTGCAGCTCCATGGTCCATTCCTTCCTCGGGCCGCCCTCGGGCGACGTGTCGTTGACCGCGGGCCGGGGCGCCGCGGGTGCTGGCCCGTCAGACCCGGGCGATGACCTCGTCGCCGTAGTCGGCGAGCGCCCCGGCGGTGTCCTTCCAGAAAAGGAAGGACGGGACCACGATGCGGTCGACCCCGAGCTCGGCCAAGGCCGCCGCCTCGTCGAGCGCGCCGGGGCCGAAGACTCCGTTGCCGCCGCAGGTGATCTCGATGGCGGACGGGTCGCGGCCCGACTCCTCCGCGGTGCGGCGCACCACGTCCAACAGTCCGGCCAGCGCGCCGTGGCCGCCCGACGCCGGAAAGAACCCGTCGCCGATGCGCCCGGCGCGGCGGGCGGCCACCTCGGTGTGGCCACCTATGTGCACCGGCACCCTTCCACCCACGGGGCGGGGCCGGCAGATGCAGTCGGTGAACGAGGTGAACTCGCCCGCGTAGGTGGCGTGGTCCTGGCTCCACAGCGCCCGCATGGCGGCGATGCCGTCGTCGGTGCGTCGACCGCGTTCGACGAAGGGGACGCCGATGGCATCGAACTCCTCCTCCAGCCAGCCAACGCCCACGCCGAGCTGCACGCGCCCACCGGACAGGTGGTCGAGAGTCGCGACCTCCTTGGCCAGGACGACCGGGTTGCGCTGGGGCTGGATCAGGATCCCCGTGGCCAGGTTGATGGTGGACGTCGCCGAGGCCAGGTAGGCCAGCCACACCAGGGGGTCGGGGATCGGTGCGTCGTCGGATCCGGGCATCCGCCCCGAACGGTCGTAGGGATACGTCGACTCGTACCCGGCCGGCACCACCGTGTGTTCGACGGTCCACAGCGACTCGAAACCTGCCGCCTCGGCGGCCCGGGCCATCTCGACGGCACCGTCCGGTTCGACGAACGGGCCGGTGTTGGCGAAGACGATGCCGAACTTCATGCCGGCACCTCCCGGGTCGCGAGGGTGCAGATGGTGCCGACCCGCGGGTCGACCTGTCCGGACAGATAGGTGCGGAAGACCTCGATGACGGCATCGGGGCCTTGGGCGTACTCCAGGATGAGCCGGCCCGCCACCCAGTCGGCGTAGGCATCCCAGGCGTCGGCCAGCCGACGGTTCAGCTCGTCGGCGCCCCAGTCGCCCGTCCGCTTGGTGACCTGGCTGGGTGCGAAGAAGAACGTCGGACTTGGGCCGGGCAACCCGTCGGCACCAACCGCCGCCTGATGGTCCCAGTGGGTATCGCCGACGATGAGCGAACAGGCGAGGCCGTCACCCAGCCGCGTGTGGACCGCGCGCACGACGTCCTGGTTGCCGGACACGTCCACCAGCACCGACGCCACGTCGG
>CAZULR010000605.1:0-1619 GCA_964621235.1 uncultured Acidimicrobiaceae bacterium | reverse complement strand
GCCTGGCCCCCATCTGGGGGATGTCGGTCCGGCTGCCCGAGCGGGTGGGTCGGTCAGCGGCCAAGCAGCTGATGTACACCAGCCGGCGGGTCGACGGCACCGAGGCGGCGGGCATCGGCCTGGTCGACGTGTGCACCCCCGACGACGGACTGGACGGGGCCGTGGCCGCCCTCGCCGCCGAACTGCTGGCCAATTCATGGGGCACCAACCGGATCGTCAAGCGGCTGATCGCCGACCGCGGTGAGCGCACGCGCGCCGAGGCGCTGGTGCACGAGCGGACCATGCCCCACGGCATGCCCGAGGACGCCGCCGAACGGATGCGCCGCGGCGGACGCTGAGATGGCCTCGTTCCTGCTGCTGTGGAGCCCGAAGGGCTGGCAGTGGGACCCGTCGGCGTACGCGGAGGTCGTCCACCGGACGGCCAACGGTGAGGGGGTCTCCGCCAGGTGGAGCACCGGGCGGCGACGCGCCGGCATCGGTCCGGGCGACCGCGGCTACCTCGTCCGGACGCGGGACCTCCGTGGGATCGTGGCCGGAGCCACCTTCGACGGCGGCGTCCTCGAGGACCCCCATTGGGACGGGTCCGGCCGCCCGTGGCCCTACGCCGGCCTCACCTGGAACACCCTGGTCGACCCGCGCCAGCGCCTGCGCATGGAGGACCTGAAGCTGCACGTCCGCGAGGTCCCGTGGGACCACCTCCGTGGGTCCGGTGTCCGGGTCCCCGTGGCGGCTGAGGGACCGCTCGAGCGGCTGTGGCGGTCACACGTCGACGGGCTGGAGCGCACGCTGCCCGGTGAGGTCGTGGACGACTCGCTGCCGGACGGCGCACGTTCCACCGTTGCCGTCAACCGGTTCGAACGCGACCCCGCGGCGCGCCAGGCGTGCATCGACAGGTGGGGCGTCGACTGTGCCGTCTGCGGGTTCGACTTCGGCCGCGCCTACGGCAACCTGGGTACCGGGTTCATCGACGTCCACCACGTGACACCGGCGTCCCGGGTCGGTCCGTACTACCGTCTCGACGCCGAGCAGGACCTGCGGCCGGTGTGCGCCAACTGCCACGCCATGCTGCACGCCACCTACCCGGGCCTCACGATCGGTGAGCTCCGCCGCCGGGTCCGCGCCGACGCCTGACGGTCGGCCCGGACGTGGGGTCGCGTGCGCCTACCGCGAGACGATGACCGACGACCCGTGGCCGAAGAGGCCCTGGTTGGCCGTGACCCCGACCCGGGCACCCTCCACCTGTCGCCCCGTCGCCCGGCCCCGCAGCTGCCAGACCAGCTCGCACACCTGGGCGATGGCCTGTGCCGGGATGGCCTCGCCGAAGCAGGACAGTCCACCGCTGGCGTTGACCGGGACGCGGCCGCCCAGGGCCGTGTCGCCGTCGCGCAGGAGCTTCTCCGCCTCGCCCTGTTTGCACAGGCCGATGTCCTCGTACCAGTCGAGCTCGAGGGCGGACGACAGGTCGTAGACCTCGGCCAGGTCGACGTCCTCGGGGCCGATGCCGGCCTCCTCGTAGGCGGCCTGGGCCACCGACTCCTTGAACGTGGGGCCCACCGACGAGGCGGCCACCGACGAGTCGGTCGAGAAGTTGGGCATCTCGATGATGGCCTGGGGGAACC
>CAZULR010000604.1:0-1620 GCA_964621235.1 uncultured Acidimicrobiaceae bacterium | reverse complement strand
ACCACCTGAGCGAGGACCTGATCGACCACGCCATCGGGTTCGTCCACGACTCGGTCTCGATCCGGCCGGACCGCCCGTTCTTCACCTATCTCGCCTTCGGCGCCATGCACGCCCCCCACCAGGCCCCCGCCGACTACCTCGACAAGTGGCGGGGCCGGTTCGACGAGGGATGGGACGTCGCCCGCGAGCGGTGGTTCGCCCGGCAGATCGAGATGGGCCTCCTGCCCCCCGACACCGGGCTCGCCCCCCGCAACCCCGGCGTCGAGCCGTGGGACACGCTGCCGGAGAACCAGCGGCGCCTGGCGGCCCGGCTCCAGGAGGCGTTCGCCGCCTTCCTCGAGCACACCGACGCCCAGATCGGCCGGTTCCTCGAGGATCTCGAGCGCCTCGGCGTCCTCGACGACACCATCGTCCTGCTGCTGTCGGACAACGGCGCCAGCCAGGAGGGCGGCGAGTTCGGCGTCATGCACGAGATGAAGTACTTCAACATGATCCTGGAGACCCCGGACGAGGCCGTCGAGCGGATCGACGACATCGGCGGTCCCCACAGCCACGCCAACTACCCGTGGGGCTGGGCCCAGGCCGGCAACACCCCCTTCAAGTGGTACAAGCAGAACACCCACGAGGGCGGGGTCCACGTGCCCCTGATCGTGCGGTGGCCGAGCCGGATCGCCGACGCCGGCGGGGTGCGGGACCAGTTCCACCACGTCAACGACATCGTCCCGACGATCTACGAGATCCTCGGCGTGGACGCGCCCGAGGTCTATCGGGGCCTCGAGCAGCTGCCGATCTCCGGCACGTCGATGGCCTATACGTTCGACGCGCCGGAAGAGCCCACGCGCAAGGGCTGCCAGTACTACGAGATGTTCGGGCACCGGGCGATCATCGAGGACGGGTGGAAGGCGGTCACCCGCCACGTCAAGGACGTCCCCTTCGACGACGACGTGTGGGAGCTCTACCACCTCGACCAGGACCGCTCGGAGTGCCACGACCTGGCCGCCGAGCAGCCGGACCGGCTGGCCTCGCTGATCGACCTGTGGTGGTCCGAGGCCGAGGAGCAGGGTGTCCTCCCCCTCGACGACCGCAGCATCGAGCTGTTCTTCACCCGCTTCCGCGACAACTCGCCCCACCCGACCAGCCGGCACTACGAGTACTTCCCCCCGATGGCCCCGATGCCCTCCCAGGTGTCGCCGTCACTCGGTGGCCGGGGGTTCGACATGTCGGCCACCATCGACCGGCGGCGGGGCGAGGGCGGGGTGCTGTTCGCCACCGGCACCGAGAACTCGGGGATCAGCTTCTTCGTCCAGGACGACCACCTGGTGCTCGACTACAACAGCTTCAACGACCACACCGTCGTGGTGTCCGACGTCGAGGTGCCCGAGGGCCCCTCGGTGGTCACGGTCGAGTTCCGGCGCGCCGGCGTCGGCGGCACGATCCGGCTGCTGATCGACGGCACGGCCTGTGGCGCGGCCGAGGCACCGTTCGCCATGCACATCATCTCGAGCGTGGGCCCGAGTGTCGGCTACGACCACGGCAGCCCCGTCAGCGGGCGCTACCGGGGGGCGTTCCCCTTCGAGGGCACCCTGCACAAGGTCACGGTCGACGTGGTACGCAAGGCCC
>CAZULR010000603.1:0-1622 GCA_964621235.1 uncultured Acidimicrobiaceae bacterium | reverse complement strand
TGGTGGGCCAGCTGGCCGAACGGTGGGGCGGCAAGCGGCTGGTGGTGACCGGCCTCGTGCTCCAGGCCACCGGGCTGGCCTGGCTCGCCTCGACGCTCACGCCGACCACGCCCTACGGCGACATGGTGGCGCCCTTCATCCTGTGCGGCGTCGGCATGACGCTGTTCTTCGTGCCCCTGGCCTCGGTGGTCCTCGGCACCCTGCCCAAGGCGTTGGAAGGGGTGGCCTCCGGGGCCAACGCCGCCTTCCGCGAGCTTGGCGGGGTCCTGGGCATCGCCGTGCTCGGCGCCGTGTTCAGCTCCCGGGGCGGCTACGCCTCCGCACAGGACTACGTCTCCGGGCTGGTGCCCGCGGTCGGCGTGGGAGCGGCGGTGGTGGCGGTCGGTGCCCTGTGCGCCCTGGCGCTGCCCGGTCGCCGCAAGCTGCGGTCGCCGGTGGACCTGGCGGACGTGCCCGTCCTGACGGGTGACCCGGTCGAGCCGGCCGTGGCCTGAGTCGGAGGAAGCACGAGGCGGCGGTGACCCAGACCGTCCGGCCCGGCCCGGTCAGTCGCCCGACACGAGCGGCGACCGGGCCAGGGCCGCGGCCAGGATGTCGGTGGCCTGGGGTCGGAGTTCGGACAGCGGCCGGTTCCGGTGGACCCGGACGCCGAGGTCGACCTGGGCGATGGTCTCCACCCCGAAGCGCGAGGCGGCGTCGATGAGGAGGGCGAGTTCGACGGCGTACCCGTCGGCCGGGGCGCACTTCTCGAAGACCCAGCGGGGTGCCGCAGTCTCGCCGGCCAGTGGCTGCCGGATGGCGGCGAGTGCCGGGAAGAGCAGGTCGATGACGGGCCGGGCCATGAGCTCGGTCACCCGGCCGCCGCCGTCGGGGGCGCCGTTGAGGGGACGCTGGTAGAAGCCCTTGACGACGGTCGTCGTGTCGTCGGTGAGGAGGGGACCGAGGAGGCCGGTCACGAAGTGCGGACCGAAGTTGGTGACGTCGCCGTCGATGAAGGCGATGAGGTCCCCCTCCGCCTCGCGCAGCGCCACACGCATGGCCTGGCCCTTGCCGCCGCTGGCCGAGTCGCCGCTGATGACCCGGGCCCCGGCACGGGCGGCCTCGTCGCCGGTGCCGTCGGTCGAGCCGTCGTCGACGACGACCACCTCGTCCACCAGGGGGAGGCCCCCGCCCCCGGCGGTCAGATGGGTGACGATGCTCCGCACGATCGGCCCGATGGTGGCGGCCTCGTTCCGGGCCGGGATGCAGACCGACACGGTCCGACCGGCCTTGGCCGCGACCAGGTCAGGCGCGTCGAAGTCGCCGCAGGCGAACACCCGGAGCTGGTCGTCGTCCGGGGCCGTTCCTGGCATCCTCTCATCTTCGCTCACCGGGCAGCCGGTCGCCGCGGGCCTCGCATGCCGGAGAGCGTAGGGGGATCGGCCCCGCGGGCAGGCCGCGGCCCCGTTGACGCGTGCCGGTGGAGTTGGCCTACACTGGACAGATCATCCAGAGCAGCTGAGGGACCGGGCCCGGTGACGCTGCGGCAACCAGAGCACCGACGACCACCCACGAAGGGGTCGTCGGTTCCAGGTGCCAATGCCCGAGCGATGAGGAGACTGCTGTGGATTTCGTTTCGGGCT
>CAZULR010000602.1:0-1627 GCA_964621235.1 uncultured Acidimicrobiaceae bacterium | reverse complement strand
AACATCGGCCTGATCGGCTCGCTGGCCACCTACGCCCGGGTGAACGAGTACGGCTTCATCGAGACGCCGTACCGCAAGGTCGTCAACGGCCAGGTCACCTCGGAGATCCTCTACCTCGCAGCCGACGAGGAGGAGGAGCACGTCATCGCCCAGGCCTCGGCCGCCCTCGACGGCAAGGGGCGGTTCACCGAGGAGCGGGTGCTCGTCCGCCGCGGTCCCCAGGGCACCGGCGTGCGGGTCGGCGTCGCCTCGACCTCGTACGGCACCACCTCCGAGATCGACTTCGTGCCCCCGGCCGAGGTCGACCTCATGGACGTGTCGCCGAAGCAGATCGTCTCGGTCTCGACCGCGCTGATCCCCTTCGTCGAGCACGACGACGCCAACCGGGCCCTCATGGGCGCCAACATGCAGAAGCAGGCGGTGCCGCTGGTCGTCCCGGAGGCCCCCTACATCGGCACCGGCGTCGAGGCCCGTGCCGCCCGTGACGCGGGTGACGTGATCATGGCCGAGGGCGACGGCTCCGTCGTCGACGTCTCGGGTGACCAGATCACGGTCGAGTACAAGGCCGGCGCCAAGGACGTGAACGGCCACGCCCTCGGCAAGAAGGTCTACCGCCTGGCCAAGTTCCGCCGCTCGAACCAGAACACGGCGATCAACCAGAAGGTCATCGTCGACGAGGGCCAGAAGGTCTCGGCCGGCGACGTCCTGGCCGACGGCCCGGCCACCCACAACGGCGAGCTGGCCCTGGGCAAGAACCTGCTCGTGGCCTTCATGCCGTGGGAGGGCTACAACTACGAGGACGCCATCATCCTCTCCGAGCGCCTGGTGAAGGACGACGTGCTCACGTCGATCCACATCGAGGAGCACGAGGTCGACGCCCGCGACACCAAGTTGGGCGCCGAGGAGATCACCCGGGACATCCCGAACCTCTCCGAGGAGATCCTGGCCGACCTCGACGAGCGCGGCATCATCCGCATCGGCGCCGAGGTGGGCCCGGGCGACGTGCTGGTCGGCAAGGTCACCCCCAAGGGCGAGACCGAGCAGACCCCCGAGGAGCGCCTCCTGCGCGCCATCTTCGGGGAGAAGGCCCGCGAGGTCCGTGACACCTCCCTCAAGGTGCCCCACGGCGAGCAGGGCACGGTCATCGACGTCCGTGTCTTCTCCCGCGAGGACGCCCACGAGCTGCCACCCGGCGTGGAGCAGCTCGTCCGGGTCTACGTGGCGCAGAAGCGCAAGATCTCCGAGGGCGACAAGCTCGCCGGACGCCACGGCAACAAGGGCGTCATCTCGAAGATCCTGCCCATCGAGGACATGCCGTTCCAGGCCGACGGCACTCCGGTCGACATCGTGCTCAACCCGCTCGGCGTGCCGAGCCGGATGAACGTCGGCCAGGTGCTCGAGTCCAGCCTGGGCTACGCGGCCCGCTGGGGTTGGGAAGGTGCCGGTGAACTGGCCAGCGCCCCGCTCCGTGGCACCGAGACCAAGACCCGGCCGCGCACCGACCCGGCCGTGTGGGTCTCGACGCCGGTCTTCGACGGTGCCCACTGGGACGAGGAGGACCAGGCCGGTCGCCACCCGACGATCCAGCAGATCTTCCGGAAGCTGAACCCGGACGGCGAGGACGGCT
>CAZULR010000601.1:0-1635 GCA_964621235.1 uncultured Acidimicrobiaceae bacterium | reverse complement strand
CCTCCACCACCGGCAGGGCCGAGGCCAGCGCCCACTCGATGGCCGACTCCTCGATCCCCAGGTCCGTCAGCCGGCGGCCCTCGATCTGGGAGTACATGCCCATCCGGTGGAGGGCGTTGGTGGCGTTCGGCGAGGCGTAGCGGACCCGGCCCTCCTCATCCACCAGGACCACGCCGTCGCCGACGCGGGGAGCCTCCTCCGTCGCCACCTCCTCGCTCGGGAACGGGAAGGTCCCTTCCGACAGCATGATGGCGAACCGGTTGAAGACGTCGCGGTAGGTCCGCTCGAGGTGGCCGGGTCGGCGCCCGGCGCCGGCCGACAGCCTCGTCAGGACCGCCACCGTCTCCCCGTCATGGCGCACGGGGATGCAGTGCAGCCGGACGGGCTCGCCACCCGGCTCGAGGAGCATCTCCCCCCGCGAGGACTCGCCGGTCTCAAACGTGAGGACCACCAGGGGCCAGACGCCGGCGTCGACCGTCTGGCCCACCAGGTCGTGCTCGACCACCGTCGAGCTGTTCGACGGTCGCATCTGGCCCAGGATCACGAGCTCGAGACCGCCGGGGTGGGGGTCGGTCGGCTCGGGTGCCATCGGGGCCATCAACACCAGGTCGGAGAACGACAGGTCGGCCAGGATGCCCCATGTGCCGAGCAGGCGTTGGAGGTGGGCCAGCTGCTCCTCGACGAGGTTGGTGCGCTCGAAGGCCAGTTCGGCGGGAGTGGCCACCGGTCAGCCCTCTCGCCGTTCCGGGTCGGCCGGGTCGGTTCGGACGGGCGTGGGCCCGCCCGACCCTCCGGTGGCGCCCGGTGCCGCGACGGGTCCTACCGCGATGTCGTGCGCCTCCCGTTTGCGGAAGCCCCGGAGCGACGACACCCCGGCATCGGTGAGCAGCGTCCGGAGGTCGTCGGCCCGCTCGGCGACGTCGGGCAGCGTGTGGGCGTCCGAGGCGGTGGTCAGCGGAACCCCCCGGTCCACGAACCGGCGGAGGAGCGGGGGTGCCGGGTACTCCTCCCCCACAGGCTTGCGCCAGCCGGCCGAGGAGACCTCGGCGGCCATTCCCGACGCCACGGCGGCCTCGGTGATCCGGTCGTAGAACTCGTCGGGGACGGCGGGCCGACGGCCAGCGATCTTCACGAGGTCCGGGTGGGCGAACACGTCGCACACGCCGGAGGCGCCCAGCTCCTCCATCGCCCGGGTGTACTCCTCCCACACGGCGTCGATGTCGCGGTGGTCCCATTCGCTCAGCACCTGCGGGTCGCTGAGCACGTCGAACCGCCACGTCCCGAGCCAGTGCACGGAGCCCAGCAGGACGTCGAACGGGTACCCGTGCAGCAGGTCGGCCACGTCGTCCATGCGGTCCTGGTAGTAGTCCACCTCGAGACCCAGCACGACCGGCAGCCCGGCATCCTTCACGGCCTGCACCACTTCGACGTAGTCGTCGAGGTCGACACGGGCGTGGTGGTCCCAGTAGGCGGCCATGCCCGGGCGGAGCTCGTCACCGGGGAGGTCGTCCCAGAATCCGCCCAGGCGGTCCCTGGCCTGCGTGAACCGGAAGAGGTGCTCGGTGACGGCGATCTCGGTGACGCCCTGGGCGACGGCCCGCTCGCAGTAGGCGGCCACCTGGTCCACGGTGGTCT
>CAZULR010000600.1:0-1640 GCA_964621235.1 uncultured Acidimicrobiaceae bacterium | reverse complement strand
AGGTGACCACCAGCCGGGGCGACCGGCTCTCGGCCCGCTTCCTGGTGCTCGCCGGCGGGATCCTGCACAAGGCCAAACTTCCGGGGATCGCCGGCATCGAGACGTTCGCCGGCAAGGCGTTCCACACCAGCCGGTGGGACTACCACTACACCGGGGGTGGGCCCAACGAGCCGATGGACAAGCTGGCCGATAAGCGGGTCGGCATCATCGGCACCGGTGCCACCGCCGTGCAGGTGGTGCCGCAGGTCGCGGCGGTGGCCAAGGAGCTGTTCGTCTTCCAGCGCACGCCGGGTGCGGTCGGGGTGCGCAACCAGCAGCCGACCGACACCGGGTGGTACCGGAGCCTGGAGCCCGGCTGGCAGCACGAGCGGATCGTCAACTTCACCCAGGCCGTGACCGGTGCCCAGCCCGAGGTGAACATGGTCGACGACGGCTGGACCGAACTGCTGTGGGTCGACACCCAGAAGTCCTCGAGCGCGGAGGAGGCCGAGGAGCTCGAGCGGATCGATTTCGAGGCCATGGAGACCATCCGACAGCGGATCGACGAGATCGTCGAGGACCCGGAGACGGCCCAGAAGCTCAAGCCCTACTGGGGCAAGCACTGCAAGCGTGTGTGCTTCCACGACGACTACCTGCCGGCCTTCAACCGACCGAATGTGCACCTGGTGGACACCGACGGTCGGGGCGTCACGGAGATGACACCCCGGGGGCCCTTGGTCGACGGTGTCGAGTACCCCGTCGACCTGCTCATCTACGCCTCGGGCTTCGAGGTCACCACGGACCTCCACCACCGGCTGGGATTCGACCCGGCGGGGCGTGATGGCGTGAAGCTGTCGCAGCGGTGGGCCGAGGGCGCCCACACCCTGCACGGGGTGCTGGCCAGCGGGTTCCCCAACATGCTCCTGATCAGCCTGGTCCAGGGTGGGTTCGGGACGAATTTCTCCCACCTCCTCTCGGAGTCGGCCAAGCACGTGGCCCACATCCTGGAGGCCTGCATCGAGCAGGGGATCGTCGTCATCGAGCCGGAAGAGGCGGCGGAGGAGGAGTGGCTCTCGGTGCTCCTGAGCGTCGGCATGGGCGGCGCCCGCTACTTCATGGCCTGTACGCCCAGCTTCTACAACAGCGAGCAGCAGGCGATCGACAGCCGTGCGGCCCGGAACCTCACCTACACCGGCAGCCTGCTCGACTACGTCGGCTACCTCGAGCGCTGGCGCGAGAACCCCGACTTCGCCGGCGTGACGGTGGAGCGGGCGGAGTCCTCCGGGGCGCAGTAGAGGGTCTGACGACGCCGGGCAGCCGGGCACCCGCGCGACACCATTGGTCCGGATCCGCCTCCGGTGTGGTTGGCTGGTCGGCGGTGACGGCCGTACCTGACATCGTCGAGTTCCTGATGCGGTGCCCACCCTTCGATGCGTTCGACCCCGACATGGTCGAGCGACTGGCCGAGGCGGTGGAGGTCGAGTTCCACCCGGCGGGGGCGACCATCTTTCCGAAGGGCGCCGAGGCACTCGAGTTCCTCCGCGTCATCCGGGCCGGTGCGGTGGAGGTCGTCGACGACGGCCGGGTGCTCGACCTCATGGGACCCGGCGAGATGTTCGGCTTCGCCTCGTTGCTGTCCGGGCTCCCCACCGACTTCGGCA
>CAZULR010000599.1:0-1641 GCA_964621235.1 uncultured Acidimicrobiaceae bacterium | reverse complement strand
CGTTCGGGGGGCGCCTGCAGATCCTGGGGATCGAGCGCTACGACTGGCAGGTGGCAGTGGCCTGGCGCCTCGCACCTCGGCCCGATGACGAGCGTCGCTACGCCGCCGAGTTGCGGGTCCACGAGCGGGACACGGACGGGCTGCCCGAGCACGACCGCATGATGTTGCGGCACCGGTTCCTGCGGGGGCTGGGCGGTCCTCCGGGTCGGGACCTCGCCCTCGCGGACGACGTGGGCACCGACTACCGGTCGGCCGGCGGGGGGTCGAGTGGCGGGGGCGACGAGCTGACCGGGCGCGCCCGGTTCGTGCCCGGCGTCCCTCCGACGGCGACGGTGCTGACGGTGCGCTGGGAGGAGCTCGAGTTCGAGGTGCCGATCGGTCACCGGTGATCTGCGAGAATTGCCCCATGAGAATCACGCCCGTCGTCGTGCCCCTCGCCGGACTCGGCCTCGCGCTCCTCGCCACGGCCTGCGGTTCGTCGAACGCGTCGTCGACCTCGACGACCAGTCCGGCGAAGGCTGCGCACGTCAGCACCACGGTCGCCGCCCCCTCCACGACGGCGGCCCAGGTCACGACCACGACCGCCGCATCGACGAGCACCACCGCGGCGTCGGCACCGTGCACCCAGGCCGCCATCGCCACCGCCACGAGCCAGAGCAGCGCCGGCACCACGGTGAACAGCTTCGGTTGTGCCGGGGCCTACGCCTACGCGTTCGTCACCATCCCCACGCCCGAAGGGTCCTCCGGGAGCGGCGGCATCGAGGCGACCTTCCTGTTCAAGGCGAACGGCTCGGCGTGGGTGCGGGCCGACCGGAGCACCGAGTGCGCGTCGGTGCCGGCCCAGATCCACGCCAACGCCTGCGAGACCAACTGAGCCGGGTGCGGCGACCACGGCCTCGGAAGCCGGCTCGTCGACTCCGTTCCGGACGGCCCGGGGTCGGTGACTGAGCATCGCCAGGAACGCGCCGGCTGTTCTACGCTTGTCTGACCACAGGGCGAGCAGGGGGTCGGACCGTGATCATTCTCTTCGGTACCAAGCGCATGCGCACGTCGCTCGGCACGGTGATGTTGCTGTGCCAGCGATGTCAGCGCCCGTCGGCACACGCGGTGGTCAAGCTCCGCACGTGGTTCACGCTGTTCTTCATCCCGCTGTTCCCCGTGGGCGTCAAGTACGCGACGGCGTGCCCGATGTGCGGCGTGGGTACGCGGATCGACAAGGCACAGGCCGAGCACCTGCAGGCGGTCGCGGCCGAGCAGGTTGCCGCACCCGTGGAGATGACACCCGACGGACCGCTCACCCCCTACCCGTCGACGGCGACCGCGTCACCCGTCCAGTCGACTCCCGGCGGCGCGGGAGTCGGAGGCCCGGCGCCGGTGGCCGCCGGATCCCAGGCCGGCCCACCCGCGCCGGGCTGGTGGCAGGCCTCCGACCAGCGGTGGTACCCGCCGGAACTGCATCCCGACGCCAACTAGCCCCGGACCGGTGACGATCGCAGGGCGCCCAGGGAGTCGGCCTCCGGGTCGGTGGCGGCGTCAACCGAAGCGCAGGCGGCTGACCGTGGAGAGCGAGCACCAGTAGACCGTCATGTCCCAGCCGAGTGCGGGAAAGACGGCGGACTGGAGCGGCCCCTCGGTGTCGGC
>CAZULR010000598.1:0-1648 GCA_964621235.1 uncultured Acidimicrobiaceae bacterium | reverse complement strand
GATCTCCTCGATGGCGTACTCGGGGCAGTTGGCGATGGCCAGCCGCGCCTTGTCCTCGAGCTCGGCCGGCACGGTGCCGTCGCCGACCACCGACGACAGTCCGTAGTCGTCCACGGAGAACAACTCGGGGGCCAGGCCGTAGCAGCGGGCGTGCCCGGTGCACTTCTCTTCGTCGACGCGGATCTTCACGGGAACACCACCGGTACGCTGCGGGGGCCGCGGACCTGGCCACCGGCCCAGGTCACCTCCGCCCCCTGTTCGATATGGAACTCGGGGATGCGACGCAGCCACTCCTCGATGGCCACGCGCAACTCCATGCGCGCCAGGTTGGACCCGGCGCACCGGTGGATCCCCGAGCCGAACGCCACGTGCCGGTTGTGCGCCCGGTCGAGGATGACCTTGTCCGGATCCTCAAAGGCCTCCGGGTCCCGGTTGGCCGCCGGGAAGTTCATAAGCACCTTGTCGGCCGACTTCATCGGGCAGCCCTCGAACTCGAGGTCCGAGGTCACCACCCGCGCCATGGTGACGGGCGAGTAGGCCCGAAGGAGCTCCTCGATCGCCAACGGCATCGCCTCGGGATCGTTCGCCAGCATCTTGGCGTCCTCGGGGTTGGTGGCCAGGTGCCACAGCGACGACCCGATGGCCGACCACGTCGTGTCCACGCCGGCGATCAGGGTGATGGCGGCGATGCCCAGCACGACGGCGTCCTCGAGCGGCTCGCCGTCCTGCTCCGTCTGCAGGAGGGCGCTGAGCAGGTCGTCGCCCGGCTCGGACCGCCGCCGCTCGAGCTCGGTCACGAAGTACTCGATGAGGGCGAGGGTGCCCTCGCGACGCCGCTCCTCGTCGTCGGCGAACTCGAGCACGTCACGTACCCAGCCCGTGAACGTGTCGGACAGGGACTCGGGAACCCCCAGGATCGAGGCGATCACCCGCACCGGGATCTGCTGCGCGTAGTCGGCCGCCGCGTCGGCGCGGCCCTCGGCCAGGAAGCCGTCGATCAGCCGGTTGCACAGGTCACGGGTCATCGATTCGTAGCTCTCGACCTTGCGGTGGGAGAACCATGGCAGCAGCAGGCGCCGCGTCCACGTGTGCATGGGCGGGTCGACCGAGATCGGGGGGACGCCGTAGGGCAGGACCGGCTCATCGGGCTCCTCGCCGGTGAAGGGGATGACCGTGATGTCCTCCGAGCTGAAGTGCTCGATGTCATGGGCCAGCGCCACGACGTCCTTGTACGTGGTCGGCAGCCACGTGCTGCCCCGCCGATCGGTGTGGGCTACCGGACAGGTCCGGCGCAGACCGTCCCAGATGCTGAACGGATCGTTCACGTATTCGGGGCTGAGGACGTCGAAGTCCGTGTCCCACGCCTCCACCGGACGTACGTCGGTCATCGGTCACCTCACAGGTCAAGAGCGACAAGACAAATTGTCGCTGGTTGTTCCATTGTTGCACGACCTCGATACTCCGGCCGGGCGGAACGGCCGGTGCACGCATCGACCCAGGTCAAAAGACCGGCTTCCCGGCGCGGCGCGGCAGCGACGACGCTTCAGATGGTGAGTCCGCCGTCGACCGACAGCACCGCGCCCGTCGTGTACGAGGACTCGTCGGAGGCCAGGAAGGCGATGGAGGCGGCGATCTCGGCCGGCGTCGA
>CAZULR010000597.1:0-1652 GCA_964621235.1 uncultured Acidimicrobiaceae bacterium | reverse complement strand
ACGCCGCGGATGTTGCGCCCCTCGAGCATGTCGGTGTAGCCGTCGTTCACCCCGTCGAGCGTGTAGGTCCGGGTCACCATGCTGTCGAGGTCCAGCTGGCCCTGCTCGTAGAGGCGGAGCAGGTGAGGGATGTCGTAACGGATGTTGGCCGAACCGAACACCGTGCCCACCAGCTGCTTCTCGAAGAGGGTCAGCCACGTCAGCGACAAGGTGACGTTGGTCTCGGCCATCGGGTGGATGTTGGTCACCACCACCCGACCCCGCTTGGCCGTCAGCTGCATCACGCTCTCGATGAGGCTGCCGTCGCCGACGCCCATCGTCATGATCACCTTGTCGGCGTTCTTGCCCCAGGTGACCTCGTTGACCAGCGGCGTGGCCTCCTCGATGCTGGCGGCGACATGGGTGGCACCGAACCGGAGCGCCTCGTCCCGCTTGAAGGGGACCGGGTCCACGGCGAAGATCCGCTCGGCCCCGGCCAGCTTGGCCCCCTGGATCGCCGAGATGCCGAGCCCCCCGATGCCGATGACGACCACGTCGTCACCCGGCTTGACCTCGGCGGTGTAGACGGCCGAGCCCCAGCCGGTCGTCACGCCGCAGCCGATCAGGCACGCCTTGTCGAGCGGGTAGTGGGGGAGGATCTTGACGCACGACGCCTGGTTCACCACCGTGTGGTGGGCGAACGTGCCGAGGCACACCGCGGTCGTGAGGTCGATGCCGCTCATCGAGTGGTGGCGGTGCGTGCCGTCGTACTGCGTGCCCATCATCAGGGTGGCTCCGACGTCACACAGGTTGGAGTGGCCCCGGGCGCACGACGGGCACTTGCCGCAGGCCGGGATGAACCCGAAGACGACGTGGTCGCCCGGGGCGAGGTCGGTCACACCGGGGCCGACCTCCTCGACCACGCCGGCGCCCTCGTGGCCGCCGATGATCGGGTAGATGCCCCCGAGGTCGCCGGTACGGAAGTGCTCGTCGCTGTGGCACATGCCCGACGCCGCCAGCTTCACCAGCACCTCGCCGGCCTTCGGGGGGTCGAGCTCGATCGTCTCGATCTTCCAGTCCTCGTTCTGCCCCCAGAGGACAGCTGCCTGGGTCTCCATGGTCGGTACCTCCTCGGACGGGCCCGACGGCCCGTCATCCGTTCCGGTGATCGTGGCACACCCGGAGGGGTTGCGCCTGCACGCGCCCGGCCGGGGCACCGGGGTGGGACAATGGTCGCGAGGTCCGTCCACTGCGGGGAGTCCGTGATGTTGTTCTGGTGGTGTGCTCTCGCCGTCGTCCTGGCGGCGGTCTACATGGTCACCTACACCCTGCTGCGGACGTCGGGTGACGGGCGGCCCTGGTACCGCCGGCTCCGCCACCCCGACCGCCGGTAGGCGGACCCCGGCGCATCCCCCTGATTCGACGGGTCCACCACTACCGTGGTCCCGGCTGGTTTTCCGCAACGAAAGGAACCAGGATGCCGACAGAGAACGAAGTCGTAGTGGTGCAGGGCGGGGTACCGAGCAAGGTGGTCTGGCAGGTCGAGCTGATCGTGGGCGTCATCACCCTCGGGCTCGGGTTGGCCCTGGCCTTCCATCCGTCCACCTCGCTGAGCGTGGTCTGCGTCTTCATCGGCGCCCTCCTGATCCTCGGCGGGATCTTCCACTTCATCC
>CAZULR010000596.1:0-1656 GCA_964621235.1 uncultured Acidimicrobiaceae bacterium | reverse complement strand
GCCGTTATGCCCGCCGTAGTGGCCCTGAGAGACGCCCTGGCCGAACGCCGGCCGCAACGTGCGCGCAAGGACTTCCTCCAGCTTGGAAAGGGCTCTCGTGCGCAATAGCCAGGAATCCCCCCCCGACCACATCACCGAGCCGTGAGAGTCGCGGTAAAGGACGGAAACCGCTACGTCTCGTGGCAGTGCGGCCACGCCGAACATGGTGAATGTGCAGGCCAGGCCCCAAGATGGCGGCGTGGGGACCGCGGCGTCGGTGGAGGCATGATCCCTTGCGAGTGCCAATGCCACGCCCTGACATGCAAGTGAGCATGCAGTGATACAATCAGGCTTGTGCTCAAACAGTGCCGGCGGTGCGGATTGATGTTCATGCCGCAACGGAGCGAGGACGAGCGGTGTGGCCGATGTGCCCCTGCACGCCCCATCTTCGGCAAGAGGCGCCCGGTCGATCTCTGGATGGAATGGGCCGATGACATCCGCTGACGCCTCCATCGCCCAGGCTGCCGACTACGTGAAGCTGGCCAATCGGATGCTCGAGGTCGCAGTGGTACGGGCCAGGCGTGAGGGCAGGACGTGGCAGTCGATCGGAGCCGAGCTCGGGGTGACGCACCAAGGGGCACGCTCTCGATGGTCCAAGGTCGTTGCCAGTGCGAACGGCCACATGCCAGAATCGTCAAATGGCTCTGTCGTGTCGTCAGATCACGCTCGTCGCGACGACGGCGACGCCGTTGCTGGTCCAGGGGACAACGGGGACCAAGTTCAATAACATCGACGGGTCGATCACCGATCCCCTGCCGGTCATCATCAAGAACGAGGACGCCTCGTCGCTCGTCTACATCGGTGGCTCGGACGTGTCGACCACCAAGGGTCAGTCCATCGCCGCAGGTGGGAGCGTGGTCATGAACCTCTACGGCTCCTCGGAGATCCCCTACGCCTATTCGGCGGGGACGCCGATCGTTTCGGTACTTTGCGGTCGTCAATAGATGCCGTTCGGTAACGGGGGTCCGTTCGCCGGCACGACCCAGCCCTCGAGCGGTGGCGGTGGAGGGTCGGGAACCGTGACCAGCGTCTCGGTGGTCAGCGCCAACGGCCTGGCAGGCACCGTGGCCACGGCGACGACGACGCCGGCCATCACGCTCTCGACCTCTGTCACGGGCGTCCTCAAGGGCAACGGCACCACCATCTCGGCCGCGACGGCTGGGACTGACTACCCGGCTACGGGCGTCATCACGGCGGGTGGGCCGACGGGCGGGACAGCTTCCATCCCGGTCATCACCTACAACGCAAACGGTCAGCTGACGGTGGTCACCACCGCAGCAACGGTGGGCTCGGTTGCCGCAGGGGACACGACCATCACCGTCGGTGGCACGGCCACGGCTCCGACGATCGAGCGTCCGGCCATCACCGGCGACACCACCATCGCCGGAGGGTCCAACGTCTCGGCCACGGTCGCCATCCAGGGCGTCGCCATGACGGCTGCGCAAGCAACCTTGATGGCCCAGATGAACGGGTCGACCACGCGCTCGGCTTCTGCGACCGCGGTGGCGGGGGAGCAGACCATCCTCACCGGGTCGACCGCTTCGCAGACCCTCACCCTCCCAGGCACCGGGACCCAGGTGTCGAGTCCCAACCTGATCGCCAACAACTCCACGCAGC
>CAZULR010000595.1:0-1662 GCA_964621235.1 uncultured Acidimicrobiaceae bacterium | reverse complement strand
GGACAGTGCGGCCACGAGCTCGGCACCGTCCAGGACGAGGTGGGGCGACCAGGCGAGGAGGGCGCGGTCCTTGGCGCTGGCCGGCTCACCCTCCATGGCGTTGACGACCACCACGGGCCGTCGCCCGGCACGCCGCAGTGCCTCCCACTTGGCGGCGGCCGGGAAGCCGCCACCCCCGCGGCCCGTCAGACCCGCGGCGGCCACCTCGGCGAGGAGTGCCTCGGACCAGGCCTGGTCGTGGCGGGACGGAACGGCGAGCGGTCCGTGCAGCGCCAGGTGACCGGAGAGTCCCGGGTCGGTCGGGCCGCCGGGACCGGTGGGGAGCAGGCGCTCGACCCGGGGAAGCGTGGTGGTGGTCATCGGACGTCCCTTTCGAGGAGCTGGGTGGTCGTGCGGGTTGGCGCTGTGCCGGAGCGCCCCGACGGTGCACGGCGGCGGGTCCGCGGTGCACCCTCCCCGGTGCGGCGGCCGGGGACACCGACCGTCGGGCGGTGCCGTTCGGGGACGGCGCGGGTGGAGGCGCCCAGCCGCCCGGCCGCCGCGGTGGTGGTGCGGTGGTAGGCGATCCGCCAGGCCAGCGCGCCGACCACGGCGATGGTGCACACCACGGCGATGGCGTCCATCCACAGCTGGCCGGCGTCGGTTCCGGCGCCGAGGGCGTGGGCCATGGCGAACGGCCAGCAGCCGTAGGCCAGCCAGTGGAGGCGTCGCCACAGGTCGGGGGTGATGCGCTGGCGCAGTGCGCTCGAGACGGCCACCGCGGCCAGCAGGTCGACCGCCACGGCACCCAGGCCGGTCCAGAGCGGCTGGAACGACGAGGTGAACGGCACGACGACCGACACCAGCCCCACGTGGACGTAGCTGTCGGCGACGGCACCGACCACGTGCAGGGCGAGGAACACGAGCGCCAGCAGGGTGGCGCGCTTGTGCAGGTCCACCTGGGCGAAGGCGGGCCAGCGACGGGTGCGCACCCGCGCCGCGGACAGCAGCCCGAGGACGGTGGTCAGCGTGAGGAGGACCAGTGCCACGATCCCGGTCGCCCGGATCATGTACCAGACGGCCTCGGTCGTCGACGTCGACACCACGGCGGACATCAGGCGGCCTCCGCCCCGCTCGGGGCTTCCGCTGTCGGCGCCAGGCCGGGCCAGTCGCCGACCGTGCGGATGCTGCCGTCGGGTCGCACCAGGCGGGCCGTGACCCCGTGGGCGGCCAGGTTGCCCGGAGCATCCTCACCCCACACCACCGCTGCGGTCGTCCAACCGTTGGCTTCGACGCACGAGGCACCGAGGGCCGAGACCAGCGCCCAGGTGGAGGGAGCGACGTCGCCGGTCCACGGGTCGATGATGTGGTGGAGGGTCCGGCCCCCGCGTGACCAGGTCCTCGCCGTGGTACCCGAGGTGGCCAACCCGCCGGACCGGAGGGCGACGACCTCATCGGCGTCGGTCGGCGACGTGGTGCAGTGGGCGGCGATGCCGACACCCCAGCCCCCGACGGGCCCAGGGCCGGCCACGGCGACGTCGCCGCCGAGGTTGACCAGCGTGCCGCAGCCGAGGGCCGCGGCGATGCGGCGGGCGGAGCGGTCGGCGCCGAAGGCCTTGCCCGTCGAGCCGAGGTCCACGTGGACCCCGTCCGGCACGGTCACGGTGCGCTCGTCGCGGTCGA
>CAZULR010000594.1:0-1668 GCA_964621235.1 uncultured Acidimicrobiaceae bacterium | reverse complement strand
GTGACGTACTCGACGAAGACGAGGTGGGGGAAGCCCACGTCGAGGTCGGGCGTCAGCAGCCCCTGCAGGGTGCCCGCCAGCCCCCAGAACCAGGTGAGTTCCACCAGCAGCGGCACGGGCCACCAGCAGGCCACGGCGGCCACGAGCACGGCGACGTTGCACAGCGCCACGGGCAGCGAGGTGGTCGCCGACCACGTCCCCCGACGGAGCTCGGCGACGGTGTAGCTCGCCGCGTCGGCCGCCAGGCAGAGGCCGACGACCCGGACGACGACCTCGGTCCACGGTCCCGGTCGCCGGAGGGCGAGGAGGCAGAGGCCCGTGCAGAGCCCGAGGACGACGACGACCGAGGTCCAGTAGGCGGCCGCCGACACGACCGCGTCGGGCATCGTCGTCACGGCCCCACCGTACTCACGGCCACCGGCCCGGAGGTCACCCGCCGGGTGGTCGCCGGGCTACATCGGGTCCGGGCGGACGTCGCGACGCAGGGGGTGGTCGACCGGCACCTCGACCAGGTGGATGCGGACCCCGTCCGGGTCGTCGAGCCAGGCCTCGACCAGGCCCCAGGGTTCGAGTGCCGGGGGACGGGCCAGCGGGAGCCCCCGCCCGCCCAGTTCCTCCACCGTGGCCTCCATCGACCGGACCTGGAGCCAGAGTTCGACGCCCGGTCGACCGGGTCCCGGCCCCGTGCCGACGACCTCGAGAAAGCCGCCCCCAGCGAAGAAGACCACGCCGCGATGGTCGCCGCCGCCGAACTCGCGGGCGATCGCCAGGCCGAGACCGTCGCGGTAGAAGGCGAGCGTCCGGTCGAAGTCTGACGGATGGAGCAGCGTGCGGGAGGCCAGGATGTCCATGACGGCCCCGGCCGCCGACCTAGTAGGTGGTCCCGGCGTCGAGCGCCCGGGTGTGTGCGCGGGCCGCCGACAGCATCTCCTGGCCGGCGGTCAGCACGGACAGGTCGCCCCGTACCCGGATGCGGCCGCTGGTCAGGGCCTCGGCCGGCGACAGCGTGCCGGTGGACAGCGCGGCGGCGTCCTCGTAGTCGAGCGCGATGGTCACGTCGGCGTGAGCCGCTGCGTCCGTCGTCAGGGGTCCGACCTCGAGCGACAGCGCGCCGTCCGCGGTGCGGAGGACGAGGCGCAGGTCGCCGTCGGGCGTTCCCCGCACCTCCTCGGCCACCACGAACCGGCCGTCGGACGCGGCCAGGCCGGCGTCGGGTCCGGCCGCGGGCAGGACCACACCCTCGAGGGCGGCGTTGAACCCGGCGACCCACTCGGGGGTCAGGAAGCGGGGCACGGACGGCTCCCCGCGCGGGTGGTCACTCCGGGGCGTCCTCGTCCGTGGACTGCACGGCGGGCGCGGGCGCCACGGGCGCCGACGCGGCAAGGACGGGAGCATCGTGGCCGTGGGGCTGGGGGATGCCGTGGACGCCCCCCGGGGGCAGGACCGCGGCCGGACCCTGAGCCGGCGCCAGGGCGGCGGCGTCGACAGCGCTCCGCTTGGAGCGGTTGCGGATCTTCCGTCCGAGCCACGCCACGGGGTCGTACTTGGCGTCGACGACGCGCTCCTTCAACGGGATGATGGCGTTGTCCGTGATCTTGATGTGCTCCGGGCAGACCTCGGTGCAGCACTTGGTGATGTTGCACTTGCCGAGGCCCTGCTCCTCCTGGA
>CAZULR010000593.1:0-1674 GCA_964621235.1 uncultured Acidimicrobiaceae bacterium | reverse complement strand
GGTGACCGGTACACCGGAGGTCTACGGCAGTTCTGTAGATCTGGAAAGGAAGACTGTAGCGCACACCGGCCGGACGGGACCAGCGGGGCGATGCCGCGTATCAGGCGGAGGCGGCCGAGGCCAGCTCCTCCTCGGCCCGCCGGGCCAGCAGCGGGTCGATGTGGACGCCGGGGCCCATCGTGGAGGACAGGGTGACGCCACGGACGTACTTGCCCTTGGCCGAGGCGGGCTTGGCCCGGTGGATCTCGTCCATCACGGCGTGGATGTTCTCCAGCAGCTGGGCCTTCTCGAAGGAGGCCTTGCCGACCCGGATGTGGATGTTGCCGACCTTGTCGGTGCGGTACTCCACGCGCCCGCCCTTGAACTCGAGGACGGCGCGCTCGACGTCGTCGGTGACGGTGCCGGTCTTGGGGTTGGGCATGAGGCCACGCGGGCCGAGCACGCGGCCCAGGGTGCCGACCTGGCCCATCAGGTCCGGGGTGGCGATGGCGATGTCGAAGTCGAGGAAGCCCTCACCCGACACCCGGGCCACCAGGTCGTCGGCGCCGACGACGTCGGCCCCGGCGGCACGGGCCTCGGCGGCCTTCTCGCCGGCGGCGAACACGGCCACGCGGGCGGTCCGACCGGTGCCTGCGGGCAGCGAGAGCGTGCCGCGCACGATCTGGTCGGCCTTGCGGGGGTCGACCCCGAGTCGGACGGCGAGCTCGACGGTCTCGTCGAACTTGGCCTTGGCCGAGGACTTGACCAGGTCAACGGCCTCCGCGGCGCTGTAGAGGTGCTGGCGGTCGATGCCGGCGATGCTGGCGGTGTACTTCTTTCCCCTGGACATGGTGTCTCTTTCGTGTGGTGGGCTCTGCGTAGTCCGGCTCAGCCGGCGACGGCGATCCCCATGGAGCGGGCGGTGCCGGCGACCTGCTTCTTGGCCGACTCGATGTCGGTCGTGTTCAGGTCGGGCAGCTTGATCGTGGCGATCTCGGTGATCTGGGCGTCGGTGACCGTGGCGACCGTCTCGCGGCCGGCGGTCTGGGCACCCTTCTCGAGACCTGCGGCCTGCCGCAGCAGGGCGGCGGCCGGCGGGGTCTTGAGCACGAACGAGAACGTGCGGTCCTCGTAGATCGAGATCTCCACCGGGACGATGGAGCCGGCCTGCTTCTCGGTGGCGGCGTTGTACTGCTTCACGAAGTCCATGGTCTGGACGCCGTGCGGCCCGAGGGCCGTGCCGACGGGGGGCGCCGGGGTGGCACCGCCCGCGGGCAGCTGGATCTTTACGACCGCGAGGATCTTCTTCTTGGGGGCCATGGGGGTGTGTCTCCTGGTTGTGGAACGGGAGCGGTCGGAGCCCTAGAGCTTCGCGACCTGGCTGAACTCGAGCTCGACCGGGGTCTCCCGGCCGAAGATGTTGACCAGCACCTTGAGCTTGAGCTGGTCCTCGTTGATCTCGGCGACCTGGCCGGAGAAGTCGGCGAACGGCCCCTCCTTGACCCGGACCGTCTCACCCACCTCGTGCTCGAGACGGGGGCGGCTCCGCTTGGACGGGGCCTCCGCGCCCTCGACCTTGACCTGGAGGATGCCCTCCACCTCACGTCGCGACAGCGGCGTGGGCTTGGTGCCGGGGCCGACGAAGCCGGTGACGCCGGGGGTGTTGCGGATCACGGCCCAGCTGTCGTCGTCGAG
>CAZULR010000592.1:0-1687 GCA_964621235.1 uncultured Acidimicrobiaceae bacterium | reverse complement strand
CGGCCAGGTGGACCAGGTGGGCCACCGGCAGCTCGGGCGGGTCCTCGCCCAGGAGCGCGCTGGCCAGCACCGACCGGGCGGTCAGCGTCGGCACCCCTCCGGCGTCCTGGCCCGGCGCGGCCGTCGTCCCGTGGGTCACGGTATTACGTGATTGATCCAGTTGGTATGGATCTGTAATGTAGCCACCATGGCGTCCACCATGGTGACCGACGAGGCCGCCCGCCCCGATGTCCTCCCCACGGAGCGGCTGCTGGAGAACGGCAAGGCGCGTCCCGAGCTCCGCGCCGACCTCCGCCGCATCGGCGACGTCCGCAACGCGATCACCGTGGCCTCGGTGTGGCTGTGGGTGGCGCTCCTCATCGGCGGTGCGGTGTGGATCGACCGGTGGTGGGCGTACCTGGTGGCCTTCCTGCTCATGGGGCCCATGTACGCCCGGTTCGCCATCCTCATGCACGAGGCGGCCCACAAGCTGCTCTTCACGAACAAGCGCGTCAACGACTGGGTCGGCACCTGGCTGGTGGCCTATCCCACGTGGACGCCGATCGGCCTCTACCGGCGCGGCCACTTCGCCCACCACAAGGAGGAGTTCGGGCCGAACGAGCCGGACCTGGCCTTCTACGGCGGCTACCCGTGCGACCGCCGGGCACTGACCCGCCGCCTGGTGCGCGACGCCGTCGGCATCTCGGGGTGGAAGAACTTCACCCCGCTGTTCACGTCGCTCAAGTACCCCGCCTACCGGCGCACCTCGCTGTCGATCCTCGGCGTCCAGGTCCTCCTGTGGGCCGTGCTGTGGGCGGCCACCGGACGCTGGTGGATCTATCCGCTGCTGTGGTGGCTGCCGTGGATGACGCAGTGGCGCGTGATCAACCGACTCCGGGCCATCGCCGAGCACGGCGGCCTCGAGGCCAGCCCGGACCGCCGGGCCACCACCCACAACGTGCGCCAGAGCTGGCTCGCCCGGTTCTGGTTCGTGCCCTACAACACCGGCTGGCACCTGGCCCACCACGTCGACATGGGGGTGCCGTGGCGCAACCTGCCTCGGTACCACGCCGAGCTCGAGCGCGCCGGGTACGTGACCGGGGGCATCACCTACCCCAGCTATCGGGCGCTCTGGTCGGCGCTGTCGTCCGGCTGACCCGACCGTCGTCGGGCGGCGGGTGGCTCAGGCGGGACGCCCGCGCATGCCCCGGTAGGTGCGGACCAGCTCGGCCGTCGAGCTGTCGAGGAGGGAGAGGTCGGGCGCCCCGTCGGAGCTGAGCGCCGGGCCGAGCTGGCCGGCCATCACCTTGCCGAGCTCGACGCCCCACTGGTCGAACGAGTCGATGCCCCACACCGCCCCCTCCACGAACACCGTGTGCTCGTACAGGGCCACCAGCTGACCCAGCACCGACGGGGTGAGCTCGGGCGCCAGGATGGTCGACGTCGGATGGTTGCCGGGCATGACCTTGTGCGGCACCACGGCGGCCGGCGTCCCCTCGGCCGCCACCTCCTCGGCCGTGCGGCCGAAGGCCAGGGCGCGGGTCTGGGCGAGGCAGTTGGCCATCAGGAGGTCCTGACGGTCACCGTCCTCGTGGGTCGAGGTGGCGAACCCGATGAAGTCGGCCGGCACCAGCCGGGTGCCCTGGTGGATGAGCTGGTAGAAGGCGTGCTGGCCGTTGGTGCCCGGCTCGCCCCAGAAGATCTCGCC
>CAZULR010000591.1:0-1699 GCA_964621235.1 uncultured Acidimicrobiaceae bacterium | reverse complement strand
GTGGCGAGCCCGGTCACGGTCTCGCTCCGGCTGAAGAGGAGCTCGAGGTGGTCGAGCGTGGCCCCCAGGAGCTCCTCGAGCGGTGTCATGGTGTCGACCACGCGGCGCTGGGCCACGTCGAAGACCAGGCTCTCGGCGCGGTCGAGGACCTCGCTCACGTCCTCGGGGACCGAGTAGCCGAGCTCGCTGATCTCTCCCGCCACCGCCACCAGCCGCCGCAACAGGGCGAGCTCCTCGACGATCTTGGCGTAGTACTCGGCATTGCCGACGGACGGCGTGTTGGCCTGGAGGGTGACGAACACCGACGTGTCGCCGATGGACTCGAGCAGCTCGCGCCGTCGGAGCTCCTCGGTGACCGTCACCCAGTCGGCGGGCTCCCCCCGGCCGTACAGCGAGGTGATCGCCTCGAAGATGTAGCCGTGGGACGCCTTGTAGAAGTCCTCGGCCCTGCAGGTCTCCAAGGCCGTGGCGATGGCGTCCCGGGACAGCAGCATGGCGCCGAGGACGGACTCCTCGGCCTCCAGATTGTGGGGTGGGACCCGTCCGGCGGTGCCGCCGCCCACCGCTCGGGGGGTCAGGAGGCGTCGGGGACGGGTGTCGTCGAAGGCTTGGACCATGGTGGGTCAACCCTCGCCGATGATGCCTGTGGAACGTAAGGGCATCTTCCTGCGGAAACCATCGGGTCGAGCTGTGGACCGAGCGTGGACAACCGGTGCCGGCCTGCGGACGTCGTGGAGCATGGGGACAGTGTGCCGGACGGCTGTCACGGCTTCGGTGGACCCCGGACGGCGACGTGCCCCGGCCGGGAGCCGGGGCACGTCGGGAAATTCGCCGTGCGGCCCGGTCGGGCCGCCGGGATCAGCCTTCGGCGGTGACGTCGACCGTCAGCTCGAACACCACGCCACCGATGAGCTCGACGCGCACGTTGTGCTCGCCCACCGTCTTGATGGGCTCCTCGAGCACCAGGTCGTGGCGGTCGATGACCGCTCCGGTCTGCTCCTCTACGTGGCGCACGATGTCCGCGGCACTAACGGAGCCGAACAGCCGGTCGTTCGCGGCACGGGCCGGGATGGTGATGGTGTTGCCCACCAGCGTCTTGGCCACCGTCTCGGAGCCCTCGCGGTCCCGGGCGTCCCTCAGGTCGCGCGACCGGCGCATGGCGGCCGCCTGCGACTCGACCCCGTCGGAGGCCAGGATGGCCTTCCCCGCCGGGAGCAGGTGGTTACGGGCGAAGCCGCCGGCGACATCGATGATGTCCCCACGCTTGCCGACCCCGTCCACGTCGGTGCGGAGCAGGACCTTCATGACTCCCCACCCGACCCCTCGACGACGACGATCTCCTCGCCGGTGTCGAGCTCGACGACCTCTACCTCCACGACCTCGACCTCACTCGGGCCGGCGGCCGGCGGGGTGCCGTCGGGAATGGCGGTCGATGCGCCCTCCTCGCCCAGCGTCCGCTCCTCGTCGCGGCCACGGCGACCGCCACCGAAGCCGCCGTCACGGCCCCCGCGACCGCCACGTCCGCCGGGGCGCTCGGTGGTGGTGCGCTGGGTGTAGGGCAACAGCACGAGCTCGCGCGCCGTCTTGATGGCGATGGCCACGTCGCGCTGGTGCTGCGTGCAGTTCCCGGACACCCGACGGGCTCGGATCTTGCCCCGGTCGCTCATGTACTTGCGGAGCATGGCGACGTCCTTGTAGT
>CAZULR010000590.1:0-1700 GCA_964621235.1 uncultured Acidimicrobiaceae bacterium | reverse complement strand
CTGGCCCGCCTGCGCGCCCTGCTGCGGCGGCGGCCCGAGGACCCCGGCGAGACACTGACGTTCCTGGACCTGAGCCTCGACCCGGTCACTCGCGAGGCCCGGCGGGGCGACCGGTCCTTCACGGTCACCCGCATCGAGTTCGACCTGTTGGAGCTCCTGCTGCGCCACCCGCGCCAGGTCCTCACGCGTGAGCTGATCCTCGACCGCGTCTGGGGCTACACGTTCGACTCCGGCACCAACTCGCTGGCCGTCTACGTGGGCTACCTGCGGCGCAAGACGGAGGAGGGCGGCGAGGCCCGCCTGATCCACACGGCGCGGGGGGTCGGCTATGTGCTCCGTGAGCCCTGAGCCGAGGGACGGCGCCGTCAGGTGACGTTCCGCACCCGCCTCGTGCTGGTCGCCACCGGTGCGGTGCTGATCGTGGTCCTCCTCGGCTCCGTCGCCACCTACGCCGTCGCCTACAACTCGCTGGTCGGCTCCCTCGACGTCACACTCGAGCAGGACGCCCACAACCTCATCGCCGGCAACGCCGAAGGCGTGATCCCCGTCATCGAGAACACCTGCGGCCGGGCCGCCGGCTACTGCTCCCAGGTGGTGTGGGCCGACGGCCGAGTCAACCCCGGAGACCCCCAGGCCCTGCCCATCTCCCCGACGACGGCCGCCCTGGCCGGCTCCCTCGGCACCGGTCAACCGCTGCTGTTCACCACCCACGTCGACGGCATCTCGGTGCGCGAGATCGTCTACCCGCTGGGCAACAACTACCGCTACAGCAACGGCACCACCCGCGCCGCCCTCGTCATGCCCTACGGCGGTGCCCTGCAGCTGACGGCCCCGCTGACCGGCGTCCACGAGGGGCTCCACCGACTGGCCGTGGCCCTCTGGCTCATCATCCTCGTCGGGGTCGCGTTCGCCGTCCTGCTCGGCCTCGGGGTCGGGCGGGCGGTGCTGCAGCCCCTCGACCAGCTGACCGAATCCGTCGAGGAGCTGGCCCGCACCACCGACGTGTCCCAACAGCTCGACCCCGGTGGCCCCGACGAGCTCGGCCGCCTGCGGCGGGCGTTCAACCGACTGCTCGCCGCCCTCGACACCTCGCGCGAGAGCCAGCGCCAGCTGGTCCTCGACGCCTCCCACGAGCTGCGCACGCCGCTCACCAGCCTGCGCACCAACATGGAGGTGGCGCGGCAGATGGAGAAGCTCGCGCCCGAGGACCGCGACGTCCTCATCAACGACGTCCTCACCCAGCTCGACGAGCTCACCTCGCTCGTCGCCGACATGGCCGAGCTGGCCCGCGGCGACCTGCCCCAGGTCACCAAGGGGCCGCTCCGCTTCGACGAGCTGGTACTGGGTGCCGTCGAGGCCGCCACGACCCACGGGCGCAGCCGCGGGGTCACGTTCGCCACCTCCATGGCCCCGAGCTGGATCTCCGGGTCGACGCCGCGCATCGAGCGGGCGGTCAACAATCTGCTCGACAACGCCGTCAAGTACAGCCCCGACGGGAGCGTGGTCGAGGTGGCGTGCGGTGACGGCGTCCTGGTCGTCCGCGACCACGGCCCCGGTGTGGCCGATGCCGACATCGACCACATCTTCGACCGCTTCTACCGGGCCCCGGAGGCCCGCAGCCGACCCGGGTCCGGTCTGGGCCTGGCCATCGTGGCCCAGGTGGCACTCGACGAAGGCGGGCAGGTCAGCGTGCACCACGC
>CAZULR010000589.1:0-1700 GCA_964621235.1 uncultured Acidimicrobiaceae bacterium | reverse complement strand
CCAGGACCAGCCCGAAGAAGCCGAGCAGGAGCGGCCCGATCGACGACGTCGAGAAAGCGTGCACCGACTGGATGACGCCGGACCGGGTGAGGAAGGTCCCGAGGATCGTGAGGCTGAAGGTGGCGATGACGAGCGACAGGTTCCACACCCGCAACAGGCCACGCCGCTGCTGGACCATCACCGAGTGGAGGTAGGCGGTCCCGACCAGCCACGGCATGAGCGAGGCGTTCTCCACCGGGTCCCAGGCCCAGAACCCGCCCCAACCCAGCACCTGGTAGGACCACCAGGCGCCGAGCACGATGCCGATGGTCAGGAACGTCCAGGCGAACAGCGTCCAGCGGCGCGTCTCCCCCTGCCAGTCCTCGTCGACCCGGCCCGTGACGAGCGAGGCCACGGCGAAGGCGAAGGGCACGGTGAAGCCGACCAGGCCCAGGTAGAGCATGGGCGGGTGAAACAGGACGAGCGGGTTGTCCTGCAGGAGGACGTTGGGGCCGAGCCCGTCGACGGGCACGGTCGACACGTGGGTGAACGGGTCGGCCGGGCCGAGCATCAGGCCGAAGAAGAAGGCGCACACCACGTACATCACGAGCGTCGCCCAGGCCACCAGCTGGTCGTCCGCCCGGTGGCGGAACCGCCAGACCATGCCGGTCGCGTAGATCCCGAGGATGAGGCCCCACAGCAGGATCGACCCGGCAAGCGCCGACCACATCCCGGTGATCGAGTAGAGCAGCGGGGTGGAGCGGCTGTTGTTGTCTGCGACGTAGGTGAGCGAGAAGTCGTGGGTGATCAGCGCCCGCTGCATCGCCACCACCGCGACGACGCCGCCGAGCAGGATCAGCGGTGCGTAGAACCGCCCCGCCCGCAGACCGCCGGGACGCTGGCGCACCAGGCCCACCAGGAGCACGACGATCCCGACGAGTGCCGCGGCGAAGCCGAGCAGCACGCCGGTGTGGCCGAGGGTGCCGTTCACCGGGGACCGCGGCCGGCCGCGGGGTGGAGGGGCCCGGCGGTCACCGTCTGGAGCCGTTCGGTGCCCGGACCCGCTGCGGGTGCTCGGCGATGTACGTCGAGGAGTGCTTCACCAGGATCTCGTCGGACACGAACGTGTCGCCCGAGAAATGCCCCACGGCGATGACCGGGATGTTCGCCTGGAACAACTGGGGCGGGCTGCCGGTGTTCGTCACCGGCAGGCGGACGGCTCCGGACGTCACCACGAAGTCGACCCCTTCCGTGGTGGCACGGATCGAATTGGGTGCCACTACGCCCTCCAGGTTGAACGTCTTGTCCCCGAGCGTCGCCTTCTGGGCCACGGCCTGGTCGGCCGGCAGGTAGAAGTCGAGCGCCGAGCCGAGGCCCTTCACGAGCAGGAACACGAGCGCGCCGACCAGGACCAGGCCGACCACGACGTAGCGCACCACGGGCCGGCGCACCACGGCAACGGGTCGGGACCCGTCCGGCGGCCCGGCCGCCGGGCCGGCATCGTGCGGTGTCGGCGGTGCGGGGGGAGCGGTGGTCACGACGGACCCGGCTGCACAGGCCCGGTGGCGGACGGCGGTACGGCCGCGGCGGCCGGCACGCTCACCCGGGCGACCGCCTGCGTCAGGCGTCGGCGGCGCCACAGGAGCGCGACGGCGTAGAGGGCGAGGAGGGCGAGGACGAAGACGTACCCGGCGATGACGTAGCGCATCAGGCCACCCCCA
>CAZULR010000588.1:0-1702 GCA_964621235.1 uncultured Acidimicrobiaceae bacterium | reverse complement strand
TCCCTCCAGGCGTCGTCCGCCGTTCCCTTCCAGAACGCACTCCTCGACCGCGGATGGGAGGTCACCGCCAGCGACTACCAGGGCGAGGGCACCCCCGGGATCATGCCCTACCTGGCCGGTGTCAGCGCCGCCCGGAACACGATCGACATCGTGCGGGCGGCCAGGCAGCTTCCGGCTGCGCACGCCAGCTCGAACTACGTGATCTGGGGCCACTCGGAAGGAGGGCAGACGGCGATGTTCGGGCTGGACGTCGCCGACGCCTACGCTCCCGAGCTCCATCTCGACGGAGTGGTCGCCGGTGCACCACCCTCCCAGTTCGAGGCCATCTACGCATTCCTGGCCGGAAGCCCCTACCAGTACTACCTCTACATGGCCGGGGCCGGGTTCAACATCGCCTACGGCAACGCCACCGCCCCGCTCTCCGAGGTCATGACGGCCGAAGGGCAGGCGCTCCTCCCGATCCTCGGACAGGGATGCTCCGGCTACCTCGGCGGGATGCTCAACAATTACTCACTGGCGTCGATCGTGCCGAAGGACCCCTTCACCCTCCCGACCTGGAAGCCGCTGCTCGAGGCGAACGACCCGGCCAACTTCACGAGTCCGAGCTCGGCACCGCTGCTGATCATCCAGGGCGGTGCCGATGAGCAGATCCCGGTGGTCACCACCCAGCTCCTCGAGCAGCACGAGTGCTCGATCGGCCAGGACGTCGAGCGTTGGATCTACCCGGGCCAGAGCCATTCCGGGGTGATCTCGGTGTCGATCGACGACATGATCACGTGGATCGGCGACCGGTTCAGCGGCGGTGCCAACCCCGACCCGTACGTGCCGACCGGGGGCACCGGCTCGCCGGACGGGCCACCGACCACGACCACCTGTCCCGCCTGACCGGGCCGCCGGATGCCGGCGTCCGGACCCTCGACGCAGACCCGGCGCCACGCGTGCACCCCCTCATGCGCGCCCCTCCACGGCGAGTCGGCTAGAACTCGTTGCTCCACCGGTCCTCAACCCCCACGGGAGTCAACGTGCACCGTTCGTTCCGTCGTCTGATCGCCGTCCTGAGCCTCGCCATGGTGGTGATCCCGGTCCTCGGTGCCGTCCCGGCGGAGGCGTCGCCCATCACTCCTCCGGCCACGAGCGCCCACGTCAGCGCGCCACCGCTGAACTACGGCTATTTCGCGACCTACCGGGACGGAGCCACGACCCCCACCATCACGACGGTCACCGGCGGCCTGTCCGCGGGGATCTCCCCCGACGGCGGCCTCTACATCACCTGGGACGACCAGCACTACGACGTCATCTCGAACATCTCGAAGGTTGGCCAGTCCGACTACGCGAGTATCAGCCTGCCCCTACCGGCCGGCGTCCTCTGCGACACTGCTGACCCCACCGGCGCCACCACCGGGTTCACACAGATCGACCACCTCACCACGTCGGGCTCCACGGTGCTGTCCGCCGCCATGCAGTTCGAGTGCCTCGAGTCCAATGAGACCGGGACCATCGTGGCCGGCGGGACGATCGCCTTCAACCTGTCCGCCGACCCCGGCACCGGCTACTACCTCTTCGGCTCCGACGGATCGCTCCAGGGCTTCGGCAACACCAACTACTTGTCCTACCTCGGGACCCTGGCCCTCTCCCCGCTCAACCAGCCGATCGTGGGCATGGCACCGACCCCGGACGGTGGCGGGTACTGGATGGTGGCGTC
>CAZULR010000587.1:0-1704 GCA_964621235.1 uncultured Acidimicrobiaceae bacterium | reverse complement strand
TCTTCCGGGCCCGGTCGGCGCGGTTGGTCTTGATCGACTTGCCGGGCGACGTGCGGACCCGCGCGTGCTCGATGATCGACGGCAGATGGATCTCCCGGACGTAGGTCGTCCAGTCGATGGCCGCCGGGTCGAGGCAGAAGGTCGCCCGGTCGTTCTCGTCCATGCGGTCCCACAGGGCCATGAGCCGGTCGACCCGGTAGAGCGCGTCGGTCTCGGTGTAGGCGCCGTAGAGCTCGACGTAGCCGAGCGCCCGGTCGGCCAGCAGGTGCTGCTCCTCCAGGGCGGCCATCCACTCGGCCCGCTTGCCGCGGATGGGCAGCGACCCGACCACCCGCTCGGCGAGGGACATCGCCTTGGAGGCCCGGGTGAGCTGGCGCTGGACGCGCCCGCGGCCCGGGAACGACCACTCGGGCACCACGATGGGCTGTCCGTCCTGGTCGTAGAGGGGGTGCTCCTGGAACCAGGCCGTCACCAGTTCGACGAGCTTGCCATAGCGGAACGGGTTCCGGACGCCCGAGGCCACGTGGTACACCGACGGGCCGGCGTAGGCGTCCGCCGGGTCGGCGGAGGCGCCCGCCCGCAGGGCGTCGCCGGCCACGGCGATGATGGCGGCCACCACCAGGTCGACGGGGATCACGTCGGTGACGCCCTCGGGCACGCCCGGGAACTCGCGCAGCAGGCCACGGGCGTAGGAGATGATGATCGGCTCCGCCATCCGGAAGCCGCGGATCCAGCCCGGACGCGGCTCGGCCAGCGCCGACTCGATGATCGACGGGCGGATGATGGTGAGGGGCAGGACGTCGCCGAACTGGGTCACCAGGGCGCGCTCGCCGAGGGCCTTCGTGTAGGGATAGGCGTCGGGCCAGCCGAGTGATTGGGCGCGGGCCTGGCCGATCTGGACCATCTGCTTTTTGACCCAGTCCTCGCGGAGCCGTTCGGCCCGCTCGGCCAGCAGGTGCAGCCCAGCCCCGCCCAGTTCCTCGCGGGCGGCCTTGTGGAAGCCCTCCAGGCGCTCGGGCTGACGCGACTCGGCCTCGGTGTCGCCACGCTGGCGGCGGGCGGCCGTCACCTCGCTCCGCCAGTCGACGTCCACGGTGAACGGGTTGGCGTCGAGCAGCTCCTCTTTCGCCTCACCCTGGTGGGTGCTGGCCACGTACGCCGTCGACACCGGCACGAAGTGCACCGGGCCCGTGCGGCCGTCGGCCTCGGCCAGGGAGCGCGCCTCGACTACGGCGGCGGCCACGCGGGACGGTCCGAGCAGGTTGACCTCGACGGCGGCGTCGAGCGGCGAGTCGAAGCTGACGCTGGCGGCCGAGTGGACGACGACGTCGCAGTGGGACAGCGCCTCGAGACCCTCGGCGTCGAGCCCCAGGCCGTCGGTGGCCACGTCGCCGGCCACGGCGGTGACCCGGGCGGCGACGGCCTCGTCGAAGCCGTCGCCGAGTTCCTCGCGCAGGCGGTCGAAGCAGTCGTTCTTGAGGATCTCTTTGGTGGCCCGCTGCATCGGCGTCGCCCGCCGGCCCGGCCGGATGAGGAGGACGACCTGGCTGTCGGGGACGCTGCGGAGGATGCGCTCGACCAGGGCGGTACCGAGGAACCCGGTGGCGCCGGTGATGAAGAAACGCCTACCGGCCAGGGCGTCGCGGACGCGGGTCACCCGATCTGTCTACCATATGGTAAGTGACGGGGTCGACCACAGGACAG
>CAZULR010000586.1:0-1711 GCA_964621235.1 uncultured Acidimicrobiaceae bacterium | reverse complement strand
ACGGCGGCCCGCTCGTCGTCCTCCCCCCCGCCCTCGGGGCCCACGGCGAGGACGGGGCGGTCCAGGCCGGGGGCCCCGCCCCCCGGGTCGGCCAGGACGGGAGCACCGCTGGCGACGTCGCCCAGCGCATCGAGGCGGCACACCCCCGAGACCTCGGGCAGCCACACCCGTCGGCTCTGGGCCGACGCCTCGCGGGCCACGCGCCGCAGGCGCTCCACCTGCCTGTCGCCGCGCTCGCCCTCCCACCGGACCACCGAGCGGGCCGTCCGGAGGGGCACGATGCGGTCGACCCCCAACTCGGTCAGCTTCTGGGCCACCCACTCGGGTCGGTCGCCCTTGGTCGGGGCGAAGGCCACCGTCACCTCGGGACCCACCCGGGGCTCGGTCACGACCGGGCCGTCGGGAACCAGCAGTGCCGTCGGATCGGCACGGCGCGACCCCCGGGCCGGGGCACCGGTCGCCACCCGGCACGGCGCCCACCGCCCGGCCCCGTCGGACACCGCCACCAGCTCGCCGGCCCGGAGGCGCAGCACGTCGAGCAGGTGGCGCACGTCTGCGTCGTCGACCTGCGGGACGGCGGGATCGGCCACGAAGACCAGGGCCGCGGCACTCACCAGCACCGGGTCGGGCGCTCCCGGTGCCGGACGGCCGTCCGAGCCCGCTGCGCCGCCCCCTGCGGGACCCATGCTCAGCTCAGCGCAGAGCGCAGCTTGGAGAGGAACCCCTCGGCGTGGGGAGCCTCGCCCAGGTCCTCCGACCGGAGTTCGGCCAACCGGGTGAGCAGCTCGCGCTGCTCGTCATCGAGGTCGGTGGGGGTGTCCACCTGCAGGTGCACGTACAGCTCGCCCCGGCCACGGCCCCGCAGCTTCGGCACGCCGAGGCCCTTCAACGTCAGGACCTCTCCGCTCTGGGTCCCCACGCCGATCGACAGGTCCCGCTGGTCGTCGAGCGTGTCGAAGGGGATGCTCCCGCCCAGGGCAGCGAGGGTCATCGGCAGGTGCACGGTGGCATGGAGGTCGACTCCCGACCGCTCGAAGACGTCGTCGGGCCGGACCGCCAGGTGCACGAACAGCGCCCCGTTGGGCCCCCCACGGAAGCCGGCGGGGCCGTGGCCGGCCAGGCGGAGGGTCGATCCGTCGTCGACGCCGGCCGGGATGTCGACGGTCAACGTGCGGGGTTCGTTGCGCCGGCCCTCGCCCCGACAGTCGGCGCACGGGGACTCGATCGACTGGCCCGTCCCCTGGCACCGGGGACACGGCACGGCCGTGATCACCTGACCAAGGATGGACTGGCGGACCCGTCGGAGCTCGCCCGCGCCCTGGCACTCGGGACACCGGGTGACCGAGGTGCCCGGCGCCGCACCGGAACCTTCACAGGTGTCGCAGTGGACGGGGACGGTGACGTCGACCTGACGCTGGACGCCGAACACCGCTTCACGAAACGCGAGGTCGACGGTCAGCTCTGCATCCGGTCCCGCCGTCGGCCCGGTGCGGCGGCCACGACCGGCCTGCGCCCCGCCCATGCCACCGAAGAAGGCGTCGAACAGGTCGCCGAGCCCACCGGCGCCGAACGGGTCGCCCGGGCCGGGGGCCCCGGCCCCCTGGCCGAACACGCCGGCATGGCCGAACCTGTCGTACCGGGCCCGCCGCTCGGGGTCCCGCAGGACCTCGTAGGCGAGGCTGATCTCCTTGAAGTGCTCGTCGTCCTCGGA
>CAZULR010000585.1:0-1714 GCA_964621235.1 uncultured Acidimicrobiaceae bacterium | reverse complement strand
CACCTCAAGGAGGTCGCAGACAACGTTCAGCGATTCGCTGACGGTCACCCGTACGAGGCGGTCCCGACACCCAACCGACCGTCCGATGGCATTATCAGATACTTCAGTTTGCGAATCACCTCGCAGCCCGACGAACGGCTGGCGGTGGTCGTCGGGGACGTCATTCACAACACTCGCTCTGCTCTCGACCACTTGATGGTTGGGATGGTTCCACGCAACCGCAGCCGGAAGACGGGCTTCCCAATCTTCGAGAAGTCGCCCTTCGACAGAACGGGTAGGCCGCTCGACAACGACGACGGCAAACGGTGGGTGAATCGGACTGGGTTCGCCGGAGACTCGTTTGTTTGGTTTCTCAGGCCGCGGACGGCTGAGTTCTCTGACGGTAGTCGGCCTCCACTTGGGCTGGCGTGAGGTCGTCGAGTTCGCCGTGGATGCGCTCGTCGTTGAACCAGGAGATCCAGGCGCAGGTGGCGATCTCGAGGTCGTCGAGACCCTTCCAGGGCCCGCCGTTGTCGGCCAGTGCTGCCGGGTTCCGGTGGAGCTCGGTCTTGAAGATGCCGAACATCGTCTCGGCCATGGCGTTGTCGTAGGAATCGCCGACGGTGCCGATCGACGGGGCGACACCGAACTCCTCCAGGCGGTCGGTGTACAGAATTGACGTGTATTGCGATCCCGCGTCCGTGTGACAAATGAGGTCGTCGATCGTGGTGTGGCGCCGGGTCCAGGCCGCCATGTTGAGGGCGTCGGTGACGAGGGCTGCGGTCATTGAGCGGGCCGCCTTCCAGCCGACGATGCGGCGGGAGAAGACATCGGTGACGAAGGCCACGTAGACGATGCCCGACCACGTCGAGCAGTAGGTGAAATCGGCGACCCACAACTGGTCGGGCCGGGTGGCGGTGAAGTCGCGGTTGACCAGGTCGGGGGCTCGCACAGCTCCGGGGTCGGCATGGGTGGTGAAGCGCTTCTTGGCCCGGGTGGCCCCGCAGATGCCCTGGCGCTTCATGAGCCGTGCCACCTGGTCCCGGCCCACGTGGAGTCCCTTGTTGCGCGCAGCACGGGTGAGCTTCCTTCGTCCGTAGACGGAGTAGTTCTTCTTCCAGATGGCCTGGAGCTGTGGTCCGAGATCCTGGTCACGGACCTCCCGGGCCGACAGGGGCCGGGACTTGGTGTCGTAGTAGGCGGAGGGGGAGATCTGCAGCTGTGCGCAGATCGGCTCGACCCCCCATCGACACCCACCGGTCGTGTCCTCCCGGTGGGCGTCGATGAACGCAACTATCTCGGCGGTCGGCGGTCGAGCTCCGCCCCGAAGAAAGTCGCTGCCGCCTGCAGGATGGCATTGGCCCGACGCAACTCCCGGACTTCCTTCTTCAGTTCAGCCATCTCGGCCTGCTCGTCGGTGGTGAGGCCCGGCCGCTTGCCGGCGTTCACCTCGGCCTGGTTGACCCAGGTGCGCAACGACTCGGTGCCGACGCCGAGCTGGCGGGCCACCCTCGTGATCACGCCCTGGTCCTTCGGATCCTGGCTCCGCAGGTCGAGCACCATCCGCACGGCTCGCTCTTTCAGCTCAGGCGGATACCGCTTCTGGGAAGGCTTCGTTGAATCCATGCTCCATCCTCGTTTCCAAGGTCAGGAGCCTCCGGGATACCCAGTCCGATTCATGCCGCGACTTTGGTCAGCACCTCCTCGGGCCATGTCGGCACGGGCGTCGACGGAC
>CAZULR010000584.1:0-1715 GCA_964621235.1 uncultured Acidimicrobiaceae bacterium | reverse complement strand
TCAGCCCCCGCCAGTCGAAGTCCGCCACCACCGCGGTCATCGACACCGTCGACGCGGCACTGCTCGACTCCGTCCGGACGGTGCTCGTCGTGGCGGCGATCGTGGCGTTGGTCGCCTTCGTCGTCGGCCTCGGCCCGGTCCGTCGATGGTGGTCCAACCGCACCACCCCGTCGTGGCTGACCTCGGGCCCCGTCCACGACGTCGTGGCCGCCCACCGCCGGGCCTTCCAGTGGGTCGTCGTGGCGTTGGGCCTGGTCGTGCTGGTGCTGTGGAACCAGCCGACGGTCAAGGTCGCCCTCATCGTCGTCCTGATCACCCTCTTCGTCGTGATCGTGGTCGGCGTCTACGGGCGCACAACGGCCGGTACCGGTGCGACACCCTCCGACAGCGGGCCGCCGGCCGACGCCGCGCCACCGAGCGGAGGGGCACCGACCGGGGCCACGACGTCCTGAGCGGGTGACGGGGCCGTGACGCCGCCCACCCCACGCGACTGGTGGCTGGCGACCGAGCCACTCCACGCCGTCGTCTACTTCGACCCGGCCTGCCTGGCGGCCATGGACGGCCTCGGGTTCCGCGGGTTCTGGATGGGGTACTTCGCCGGTCGCGCCGCACCGTTCGGGGCCGTCGGGCCCCACCTGGTCACGGCGACGTTCTTCAACTTCCATCCGTCCCGGGCCGCGCGGGTGCTGCCCGACGCCTGGGGGTACGCGTCGCCCGGTGACGTCTGGGCCACGCGGACGCACGCGGCGGCCTCCGCGCTGCGCCGGGTGGATCCGGCCGTGGTGACGACGGCCCGGTCCCTGGTGCCGGGGCTGCGCCGGCTGTTCGACGGGGTGCCCGAGGCCGGCCGCCCCCTCTTCGCCGCCACCCGGGCCACGGGCGAGCCCGACGACCCCGTCGAGGCCCTCTGGTACTGGTCCACCTGCCTGCGCGAGCACCGTGGTGACGGCCACGTGGCCGCCCTCACCTCGGCCGGGCTCGACGGGTGTGAGGCGCTGGTGCTGTTCGCCGCCGCCGGTGGGCCGCCGGCCGACCTGTTGAGGAGGTCGCGCGGGTGGTCGGCGGAGGAGTGGGCCTACGCCGGGGAGCGGCTGGCGCGGCGCGGCCTGCTCGACGGCGGGGTGGCGACGACCGCCGGCGTCGAGCTGCGTCGCTGGGTCGAGTCGACGACCGACGATCTCGCCGGCATGGTGACGGGTCGGCTCCGGGGAGCCGACGCCGAGGTCCTCCACGCAGGACTGGCGGCGGTCGCCGGCGCGGTGCGGGCGGCGGGCATCATCGCCTACCCGAATCCGATGGGGCTCCCCGAGGCCCGATGACCCCCGGGGGGAGTGGCGGGCCGGGCCGTCAGTCCGCGCTGGGGACGGGGCTGGCGGACACGTCCGGCCGGTCGCCCGGCGTGGTGGTGCTGGGCCCCGGGACCTGCATGCCGTCCTCGTCCCAGGGGACGATGGAGGCCAGGAACTCGTCAGTTTCCGCCTGGGCGGCCACCATCCGCTTCTCGGCACCGGCGGCGAGCAGCCGGCCGAGCACCGGTATCTCCCACAGTGACTCGGCCCGCAGGATGGCCATCACCACCGGCACGAGGTGCTCGGCGGTGTCGAAGACCACGTAGCGGGGGAGCCACTCCGGCTCGTACTTGGCGTTGAACTTCCACAGGGACTCGATCTGGGCGAAGTTCGACAGGCGCTTGAGGAACCAGCGCTCGGCACGCT
>CAZULR010000583.1:0-1716 GCA_964621235.1 uncultured Acidimicrobiaceae bacterium | reverse complement strand
CCAGCGGGCGGCCACCCTTGTCCTCGAACTCGTACATCTCCTTGCCGACGACGTCACTGCCCTCGCCGGTGCCCCGCCGGAACACCTTCACGTCCTCGAAGACCGGGGTCTGGGCCAGGCCGTAGCCGGCCCGCTCGGCGTGGCGCGCGAACAGGGCCAGCAACGCCTCCCACCGCGTCGACTCGGGCCACAGGACGTCGTGGGTCCCGGCCGGGGCGCGCGCCGCCAGGGTCTTGTCGGACACGGTGGCTCAGTCCTTCTTCCCGGGGAGGATCCGGTAGACGTCGTAGACGGCGTCGAGGTGCCGGATCAGGTTGAGCACCGACTCGAGGTGCGCCGGGTCGGCCAGCTCCACGTCGAAGCGCATGCGACTGATCCGGTCGGCGTCGGTCTGGGTGTTGGCGCTCACGATGTTGAGGTGGTGCTCGGACACCACCTTGGTGACGTCGGCCAGCAGGCGGGAGCGGTCGATGGCCACCACCTCGATGGTGGCCACGAACACGCTCGACGAGCGGTGGTCCCACTCGACCTCGATCAGCCGCTCCCGCGAGCGGCTGGCCAGTGAGGCGGCGTTGGCGCAGTCGGCGCGGTGCACCGACACGCCGCGTCCCCGGGTCACGAAGCCGATGATCTCGTCGCCCGGCACCGGCGTGCAGCACCGCGACAGGCGCACCATCATGTCGTCCAGGCCCTCGACGTAGACGCCGGCCGAGTTGCCCCGTCCCGATCGGGCCGCCTGGGGCTGTTGGCGGGCCGTGACCGGCAGCTGCTCCTCGTAGATGCCGCCCCGCAGGTCCCGGAGGATCCGCTGGGTCACCGCCCGGGCGCTGATGCGGTTGTCGCCGATGGCCGCGTACAGGGCTTCGACGTCGGTGTAGTTCATCGACTCCGCCAGGGTCCCCAGCGTGTTGTCAGACGCCAGCTTCTGGACGGGAAGGCCCTCACGGCGCAGCTCTTTGATCAGCTCGTCACGGCCGAGCTCGATGGCGTCCTCGCGCCGCTCACGCGAGAACCACTGCCGGATCTTGGAGCGGGCACGCGACGAGGCGACCATGTGCAGCCAGTCGCGCGAGGGCCCCGCCGTCTCGGCCTTGGAGGTGAAGATCTCGACGGTGTCGGCCGAGTTGAGCCGGGTGTCGAGGGGCACCAGGCGGCCGTTCACCTTCGCCCCGATGCACTTGTGGCCGACCTCGGTGTGGATGCTGTAGGCGAAGTCGACCGGCGTGGCGTTGGCGGCCAGGGCGATGACCTTGCCCTTGGGCGTGAAGACGTAGACCTCGTCCTCCTCGAGGTCGAGCTTCAGCGCCTCGAGGAACTCGATCGGGTCCGTCGTCTCGTTCTGGAAGTCGACGATGCGCTGCATCCACTCGACCTCGGCGGTGGTCGACGACGTCTCCTTGGCCAAGGCCAGGCGCTCGGCCCGCCGGTCACGCTCGACCATCTCGGCCCGCTGTGCGGGCGTCATCGTCGGGCCCTTCTTCTCCGGCTTGGCCTTGCCGTCCTTCGCCCGCCTCGGCTTCGTGGCCGTGCCCCCGGTGTCGGCGCGCGGCCCGTGGGAGCCGTCGGCCCGGGAGCCGCCCTCCTTGTAGCCCCAGTGGGCGGCGATGCCGTACTCGGCCCGGCGGTGCATCTCGTGGGTCCGCACCTGCACCTCGATCGGCTTGCCGTCGAGACCGATCACCGTGGTGTGCAGCGACTGGTAGAGGTTGAACTTCG
>CAZULR010000582.1:0-1718 GCA_964621235.1 uncultured Acidimicrobiaceae bacterium | reverse complement strand
GGTAGCGCCGGTCACGGAGGGTGTCGCTCCCCCGCCGGGGGTCCCCCAGGTTGTAGAGGACGTGGTCCCCCCAGATCCCGTACTCGGCGAACTCCACCCACTCCCCGGAGTGGGGGTGCTGGTAGCCGCCCCACAGCGCCCGGCCGCCGACCCCGTCCCGGGTCCCCCAGTGGTGGTCACGGGTGCCGCAATGGTGTGCCGTCGTCACCTCGTGGCGGACCCCGTCGACCTCGACCCACCCGGCCTGGCGGCCGAACCCGTCGTAGCCGGCGACCCCGGCGAACGAATGCGTGCCGACCACCGAGCCGCCGCCGATGTTCCGGTAGACCGGTCGCTTGGTGTCGAACCAGGCCAGGTCGAAGGCGATGCCGTGGTCGTTGTCACCGAGCGACAGGTGCCACTCGCGGAAGGGCGTCACCACCTCGAAGGACAGGGGTCCCACCGTCATGTCCATCCGGTTCAGGCCGAGCTTGCGGTGGGCCCGCACGGTGGTGTGCCGGCCCCGCCGGTTCACGATGGCGAACGCCTCGGCGGTCCCGAGGTTCGGGTACACACCCATGCCGGCCACCACCAGGAGGTCACCGCTGTCGTCCTGGCAGGTGAACCACATCCGCTCATAGGCCCGCGGGTCCGAGGTCCACATCACCCGCACCGGCAGGGGGTTGTTGTGGACCAGGAACTCGTCGAGCCCCGACATCGGATGGTGCTCGACCGCGGCGTCGAACCACCCGCCGTCCATCGGGCCCGCCGTCATCCCCCGACCCCGTGGATCGCCTTGCGCTCGACGTACTCATCCATGCCCGCCTCCCCCCACTCGCGCCCGATCCCCGACGACCGGTAGCCGCCGAAGGGCGCCAGGGGGTCGGGAGAGTAGCCGTTCACGCCGAACGTCCCGGTGCGGACGCCGCGGGCCACGGCCAGGCCCCGGGCCCCGTCGGTGGTCCACACCGAGCCGGCCAGCCCGTACTCGGAGTCGTTGGCGATCCGGACGGCGTCCGCGTCGTCGTCGTAGCGGATCACGCTGAGGACGGGGCCGAAGATCTCCTCCCGGGCGATGGTCATGCGGTTGTCCACGTCGGCGAAGACCGTCGGGCGGACGAACCAGCCGACGGGCAGCCCGTCGGGGGACGCGCTCCCCCCGACCACCAGGCGGGCGCCGTCCGCCGTCCCGCCGTCGATGTACGTGCGGACCCGATCACGCTGGCGCCGGCTCACCAGGGGTCCGATCCGGGTGTCCGGGTCGAACGGGTCGCCGACCGGCAGGGCGGCCGCCGCCGAGGCGACCGCGTCGACCACCTCGTCGTACCGGTTGGCGGGGGCGAGGATCCGGGTCTGGGCGGCACAGGCCTGGGAGTTGTTGACGAACGACGCATACCGGAGCCCCTTGGCCAGTTGCCCCAGGTCGGCGTCGTCCAGGACCACCGCGGCAGACTTGCCTCCGAGCTCGAGGCTGACCCGACGCAGCGAGCGCCCGCATTCGGCGGCGATCGCGCGCCCGGCCGCCGTCGATCCGGTGAAGGCCACCTTGTCCACCCCCGGATGGGCCACCAGTGCCGCTCCGGTGTCCACCCCGCCGGTCAGGACGGACACCACCCCGTCGGGCAGCCCGGCCGCCTCGATCACCTCGGCCAGGAGCACGGCGTCCAGCGACGCCTCGGGTGCGGCCTTGACCACCACGGTGCAGCCGGCGAGCAGGGCGGGTGCCAGCTTGGTGGCGA
>CAZULR010000581.1:0-1722 GCA_964621235.1 uncultured Acidimicrobiaceae bacterium | reverse complement strand
TGCACCGTCGTCGTGAAGCCGAGCGAGGTCGCCCCGCTCAATGCCTTCGTGCTGGCCGAGATCATGGACGAAGTCGGCGTGCCCGCCGGCGTGTTCAACCTCGTGACCGGGTACGGGCCGGTCGTCGGCGAGGCCATCGCCGCCCACCGCGACGTGGACATGGTGTCCTTCACCGGATCGACCCGCGCCGGCAAGCGGGTGACCGAGGTCGCCGCCGGGACCGTCAAGCGGGTGGCGCTCGAGCTCGGGGGCAAATCGGCCAACGTCATCCTGTCCGACGCCGACCTGGCCACTGCCGTTCCCGACGGAGTGAGTAAGTGCTTCCTGAACTCGGGGCAGACCTGCAGCGCGCTGACACGCATGCTGGTGCCCCGGGACCGGCTGGCCGAGGTCGAGGAGCTGGCCCGCTTGGCCGCCGAGTCCTTCGCGCCGGGCGACCCCTTCGACGGCGCGTCCCGGATCGGGCCGCTCGTGTCCGCGGCCCAGCGCGACCGGGTGCGGGGCTACATCGACAAGGGCCTGGGTGAGGGCGCCAGGCTGGTCACCGGCGGGGCCGACACGCCCGACGGCCTCGAGCGCGGGTTCTTCGTGGCCCCGACCGTCTTCTCGGACGTCACCCGCGACATGACGATCGCCCGCGAGGAGATCTTCGGGCCGGTGCTGGTCCTCATCCCCTACGACAGCGAGGACGAGGCCGTCGACATCGCCAACGACACCGACTACGGACTGGCCGGGGGCGTCTGGTCCGGCGACCCGGAGCACGCCAAGGCCGTGGCCCGGAAGCTGCGCACGGGTCAGGTCGAGGTCAACGGCGGCAGCTTCAACCCGGCCGCGCCGTTCGGCGGCTACAAGCAGTCGGGCAACGGCCGCGAATTCGGCTCCTTCGGCCTGGAGGAGTTCCTCGAGGTCAAGGCGATGCAGCTGTAGGCATCTACCGCCGGCCACGACGGCGACCGACGGGCGGGCCACTGCGGTGGCCTGCCCGTCGCGTCGGGCTCAGAGTCCGAACTGGTCGTCGACGAGGCCGAGATGGATGCGGGCGGCGTCCATGTAGGTCTTCTCGCCGATGAAGACGTGCTGGGTGCCGGTATAGAGGTCGCGGAAGGCGCGCTCGAGCCGCGTGCCCTCGCGGATCGCCGACGTGCCCGCCGCCAGGTGGGCCCACTGGACGACCTCCCGGCTCGCCTCGGTGGCGTAGGTGGCGGCGACCCGCAGGTCGGCACGCATCGTCGGCGTCAGAGCGCCGTCCTCGAGCACCTGCCGCTCGGCCGCGGCGAAGGCGTCGAGCACCAACAGGTGGGCCGCCTGCCACATGGCCCTGTGGTGGGAGAGGCCTTTTTGGAACGTGGCCCGGTTGGCGAGCGCGCCATCGTCCCCCATGCGGACCTTGGTGCGGGCCAGCTCGGCGACGTCGTCCAGCATGCTCTTGGCCACGCCCAACGCCCAGGAGGCATGCCCGGCGGCGGTGACGGGCATGAGCCCCATCCGGAAGGCGGGGGAGCCCCCGCGCTGCGGGCTGGTGGTGAAGAGCTCGAAGGTGCGACGCTCGGGCACGAAGAGGTCGGTGACGTTGTAGTCGTAGCTTCCCGTCCCCTTGAGGCCCTGGACGTGCCAGCCGTCGGCGAAGACGACCTCGTTGCGGGGGATGACGGCCACCAGCAGCGGGGGGATCCCGTCGTCGCCCACCACCAGCTCGCCGTCCACCGTGGGCATGAAGCCGGC
>CAZULR010000580.1:0-1722 GCA_964621235.1 uncultured Acidimicrobiaceae bacterium | reverse complement strand
TTCCCCTTCGAGGGCACCCTGCACAAGGTCACGGTCGACGTGGTACGCAAGGCCCCGGCGGCCGACACCGTGGCGGCCCAGCAGCGCGCCGCCATGGCGCAGCAATAGGGCGGCCCGACGGGTCAGGCGGTGAAGCGCGCGGAGGCGCCGGCGTCGACGTCGATGACCGACCCCGTGATGTGCCGGGCGCCCTCCGAGCACAGGAAGACCAGTGCCGCGGTGATCTCCTCGGCCTCCAGCCACGGCACGGGCTGTACGTGCAGCGACGCCATCACGGCCGCCACATCGTCCGCTCCCGGGTGCTCGAGGTCGGGTCGCATCAGGCGGTAGAGGGTGTCGTTGTGGATCATGTCGGTCGAGATGTTGCCCGGCGCGATGGCGTTGACGGTGACGCCGGAGTGGGCCATCTCCTGGGCCACCGACTTGGTCAGGCCGATCACCCCCCACTTGGACGCGCAGTAGGCGCTGATGAGGGGGTTCGACGACCGGCCCATCATCGACGAGACGGTGACCATCCGGCCCCGGCGCTGGCGCCTCATGTGCGGTGCGGCGGCCCGCAGGGCGTTGAAGACGCCGGTGAGGTTGGTGTCGAGGGTCTCGGACCAACCGTCGGCGTCGAGGTCGAAGATGGAGCACATGGTCGACACACCGGCATTGGCGACCAGGATGTCCACCGAGCCCAGGTCGTCGACGACCCCGTCGACGAAGGCGATCATGGCGCCGAGGTCCCGCACGTCCGCCTGGGCGGTGACGCAGCGTCCGCCCACGGCCTCGACCAGCCGGGCCGTCTCGGCCAGGTCGTCCGCGCTGGCCAGTGGGTAGGTCACCGTGGGGAGGTCGGCACAGCGGTCGACCACGGCGATGTCGGCTCCCTGGCGGGCCAGCTCCACGGCGTGGCTCCGTCCCTGGCCACGCGCCCCACCCGTGATGACCGCCACGCGACCGGCGAACTGCCCGTCCCGTCCCATACCCTGCTGCTGCGTACCGTGCTGCTGCGCCATGGTCCCTCCCCGTCTCGGGCCGCGTGGCACGTCGAACGGACGACGGGCCCGGCCCCCGGTCGGCGAGCCTACGTCGTCCGCGCCGACCGTCCCCAGGACCGGAGCACGGCGCGATAGGCGCCGTCCCAGGTGCGGTACACCGACCGGAGCGACGGTCCCGGCCAGTCCTCGGGCAGCAGCGGGGACGGCAGCAGCGGGTCCGCCTGCAGGTGGCGGAGGACGGTCGCCGACAGCTCGAAGCCGGGGGCCAGGTCGGACGGGCCGAGGGTCGGCCGCGCCGCCAGCTCGGCCGCCAGGTCACGCGCCCGGCCGGCCCAGGCGTCGAGGTCCCACAGCCCGGCGGCCAGCGCCCCCGGGTCACCGTCGGGAACGGCCGTCCACGTGGCGAGGTCGGCGTCGGCGGCGGGGTCGGGACGGAGCGGCAGGTTGTCCGGCCGCAGCCAGACCCCCTCACGCTGTTCGGCCAGGCGGGCGAGGGCCAGCCGGCGGCGGCGGGCCGCCCGCTGCTCGGGCGAGCTGCCCGCCGTGGTGACCACGACCAGGCGCCAACGCCCGTCCCACGCTCCGGTACGTCCGCCGAGGCTCTCGGCCTGTCGCTGGCGCCGGGCGAGGAGCGGGCCGGCGAGCCGGTAGCGGCCGGCCCCGTCGGTGGTCGCCTCCCCCGATGCCACCATCCGGCTGAGCGCGACCCGGGCCCGGTTCGCATTGATGCCGAACAGGC
>CAZULR010000579.1:0-1724 GCA_964621235.1 uncultured Acidimicrobiaceae bacterium | reverse complement strand
GTCGCTGGCGCTGAAGGCGCACGGGCTGCCGGGGAGGAAGACGGGCAGGCCGCCGAATCCTCCGGCCCGCGCGTCTTGACAAACGTTACCCATGTCGGTAATGTTTGTCTTGTCAGCAAGGGAACAACGGAAGGAACCGAAGATGAACGCCGCCGAGACCATCACCTGGAACACCGCCACCGAGGCCCTCCAGAGCCTCCTCCTCCAGTTCAAGGACACCGTCGGCGCCGGCCGCCTCGAGGAGATCCTCCAGGACATGACCGACGAGGAGACCCCGGCCGGCCAGATGGAGCTCATCGCGGCGATCGCCGCCAGCGACCACGTGCAGGACGGCTGGTAGCCAGGACAAGGAGCGAGGCCCCGCCCAGGGAAAGGGCGGGGCCTCGTGCTGCCCGGGGGCACTTAGTTCACGGCGTAAGAAAAGTCTCCCGTCGCGGTCGATGCACACCACCGCCACGACGCCGGTCACCACGAGCACGATGACCGTGATGACCGTTATGGCTATCCCCATCACTCCCCCTCTCCCGGAGCCGCGCCCCCTCGCGGTCGACTACGGGAGGTACCGCATCGAGACAGGCGACGGGGGTCGAGCCGGCCCGGTTCGCCTCGCCGATGGGATGGGGCCTCACGCTCGACGAGATCGAGCAGCGGCTGACTCGCCCGCGGGAGAGCTAACCGACAGCCCCCGGTCCGGGACCGGCTCACGGCCGGTCCTCGCCGCGGTCCGCAGTGGCGGTACCGGCCCGGTCCTCCGGGCGGTCCGGTGCCCCCTCGGCCGGGCGGTCCCCGGTCAGGCGCCGGCGCAGCTTGCGCCCGTAGCCCTCGCTCACCTCCAGCTTCCTGGCGAGTTCCGCACCGCTCATCGTCAGGTCCGTGGCCAGCAGTTTCAGTGCCTTCGCCTCAAGCTCGAGGTCATCGTCAGGAGCGGTCCCGCGACCGGTACCGGTACTCGGACCGGTCCTGGCCGCAGTCCCGTTCCGGCCAGTACCGGTCACGGACCGCCTCGCCGGACCGGCCAGCTTCCGGGCGAGGCGGTCCGCTCTCACGGTCGCCTCTTCCGCCTCGGACCGGGCGGCGGCGAGCGCGGTCCCGGCGTCCGCGAGCGCCCGGTCCCGCGCCTCCAGCTCGCCCGCCAGTTCCGCCCGCAGAGCGGTCACGTCAGCGTCCCGCCGGGCGCTCAGCGCCTCCAGCTCCCGGCGGAGCCACGCCCGCTCGTCGGCCTCGGCGCGCTCGATCGCGGCCGCCGACTCGGCCGCCTTCGCCTTCCGCCACGCCGTCAGCGCGTCCGCCCGGTCCTCCTGGCGGAGGTGGAACAGGACCGCGATCAGCCCGACGGCGACCAGCGGCAGCGGCGACACGAACAGCACCACGATCACCGGGGCCGTGCGCCCGCCCGACGACACCAGGTGGCTCGCCTCCTGGCCGGCGAAGCTGATCACGAACATGACGACCGCGGACGCCCGGGCGAACCGGCGCGACCTCGGCCCGGGCGCCCCGGCGAGCCACGTCCACAGCGCGTACCCCCAGAACACCTCCGTGGTCACGAACAGCACCCAGCCCGTCGTCACCGGCCCGTAGTGCGGGAAGCCGGAGATGCTCGCGACGGCCAGCCAGGAGCCGAACATCTCGGCCAGGGCGCAGGCGGCGATGATGCCGACGACCCAGAAGTGGTCGCGCTGCTGCGCGGGCGGCTCGCCGGCCGTGGCGGTCAGGGCGGTGTCGTC
>CAZULR010000578.1:0-1725 GCA_964621235.1 uncultured Acidimicrobiaceae bacterium | reverse complement strand
CCCGACGTCGCCGACGTCACCCACGCCCGCCGGGTCATCGCCGCCATGGGCGACGGCACCGGAGCCGTCATGCTGGACGGCAAGATGGAGGACGACGCATCGGTCAAGCAGTGCCGGGTGATGATCGAGCTCGCCGACCAGCTGGCCGCACGCGATCCCGAGCTCGCAGAGCTCTACGCCACCATCACCCCGGAGGTCTGACATGAGTGACACGAACCTGCGTCCCCGTCGGAGCGTGCTCTACATGCCCGCCGCCAACGAGCGGGCCCTCGAGAAGGCCAAGGCGATCCCCGCCGACGCGTTGATCTTCGATCTCGAGGACGCCGTGGCTCCCGACGCCAAGGTGGAGGCCCGTGAACGGGCCTGTGCCATGTTCGCCGCCGGCGGCTACGGCAACCGGGAGATCACCATCCGGGCGAACGGCATCGGTACGCCGTGGCACGATGACGACCTAGCGGCCATCGCCGCCGCCGGGCCCGACGGCGTGGTGGTGCCCAAGGTCAACTCGGTCGGCGACGTCCGGGCCATCGAAGCCGCACTGGAGAAGCACGGGGCACCCGACCGCACCCGCATCTGGGCCATGCTCGAGACGCCGGTCGCCATGCTGCACGCCGAGGAGATCTGCTCATCGTCCGAGCGACTGGCCGTCCTGGTCATGGGCACCAACGACCTGGCCAAGGAGCTGCACGCGCAGCGGATCCCGAGCCGACTGCCGCTGATGGGCGGCCTGCAGCTGTGCCTGCTGGCGGCCCGTGCCGCCGACAAGGTGATCCTCGACGGGGTCTACAACGACATCAAGGACGAGGCCGGATTCGTGGCCGAGTGCGAGGTCGGCCGGCAGCTGGGCATGGATGGCAAGACGCTGATCCACCCGAGCCAGGTCGGTCCGTGCAACGGCGCCTTCTCCCCCGAATCCGACGAGATCGAGCTGGCCGAGCGGATCATCGCCGCGTTCGAGGAGGCCGAGGCGGCCGGGCGCGGGGTCGTGACCGTCGACGGTCGTATGATCGAGAACCTCCACGTCGACGAGGCCCGCCGGGTGCTGGCCATCCGCGACGCCATCGCCGCCTCCGGGGAGTAGCCGAGCTGCGTCGGCCGCCGCCTCACCGGTTGCGCCGGGTTCGGGCGAGGTGCTCGAGAGGGCGGGAAGCCAACAGCAGGAAGAGGGCCCAGAGCCCGATCGCGGGCACGGCGATCACCACGACGAGGATGACGGCCATCAGGACCGTGAGGATCACCGACCCGGCCAGCTCCGCCTCGCCACGATGCTCCACCTCGGTCAGCTCGGGTCGGCGGACGATCGCCCACTGCTGGATCAGCACCCCCACGGAGGTGACCAGCATCGTGCCGACATAGAGCCCGTGCACCCCCTGTCCCCCGTTCGTGGCCGCGCTCAGCAGCTCGGTCGGGAAGGGCAGGAAGACGATACTCAGGATCCAGACGAACATCCCGGCGACCAGCAGCCGGTCGTACCCGGCGACGTGCACGAGCGCCTTGTGCTGGCCCCACCAGAAGCTTCCGATGACGGCGAAGCTGAGACCGAACGCCAGGAACTGCGAACCGTGGTGGTCGATGAACGGACCAAGGCCACCGGGTCCGATCGCGCTGGCCGAATCGACGAGGGGAAGGATGAGCAGGGTGATGGCGATCGCCACCACCGCGTCGCTGAAGTTCTCCAGGCGTCGGAACCCGTGCTCTGTGCCCATGGGCAACTCTTGCAGATCG
>CAZULR010000577.1:0-1728 GCA_964621235.1 uncultured Acidimicrobiaceae bacterium | reverse complement strand
TCGAACCGGACCGACTGGGTCGGTCCCGCAGCCCGGTCGAATACGACGAAGTTGGACACCGACAGGGGCGGCGCCGACGACGACCGTGACTGGATGCCGGCAACGGGACCAGTGTCCGAAGTGGCCGCACCGGCGACCGGGGCGAAAAGGGTCACCAGGCCAACTATCGATACGATCGGCGCTGCGAACACCGCGGCCCAGATCGATTGCCCGCGCTCGGCCATCCTTGCCCCCACTCCGCGATGGCCCGGACGGGTCTTTCGCGACGTCTTTCTAGGTCGGCGCCTCGCGGGCGGTCAAGTTCGACCCGGGAGAGCGGTCCCCGGGTCACGGACGGCGAGGACGCCACCGCACCACGCCCGGCAATGGCCCACAACCAGGGCGTATATCAGTTCGCCCATCAGGCTCCCGGCGCCTCCAAGCGATGGAGCTCAACGTGCTCGTCGACCGGTCCAACGTCGATGCCGTCCAGCCAAGCGTGGGCCGGGGTGTCCCCAAAGCCGACGGCCGGAAGCGCGATGACGATGTCGCACGCGACACCGTGGGCGGCGAGCCACCGCTGGCGCACCAGGGAGGACTCGAGACACGTCGCATGCAGGCGGGCGAGGGCGGCGTCCACGCCGATACCGGCATTGGCCGGCAACCCCGGCGGACGGCGCACCACCGGGCTCACGACACCGGCGGCAAGTTCACGTCGGGTGCGGAGCGTCGCCCACAGCGTCCACCCGGCGGCGAGGAGGACCGTGGGCCGGAGGCGCCACGCACCCTTGGGTACCGTGAGGGACACGAGTTCCATGGTAGTGAACGTTCGTGAGATCCGACGCCGGAGCCGTGATGCGTCCTTACCGCCTGGGAGGCATCGAACTGGCCAGCGCGCTGGTCTATGGCGTGGACCCGGCGATCACGCCACTCGACCTGTCCGGATCTGCACCGCTCCCCTCCCCCCGTGCCGCCCTCGAGTCCGTCCTGATCGACGCGTTGGACCAGCCCCCGTGTGTCATTGGTTTCTCGGGTGGGCGCGACTCCTCGGCCCTGCTGGCCCTGGCCGCCCACGTGGCTCGGCGCGAGGGGCTCGCACCCCCGATCGCCGCTACCAACGTGTTCCCCGGGGACGTCCAGGCGGCGGAGTCGGAGTGGCAGGAACTTTTGGTGCGTCACGCCGCAATCGCCGACTGGCACCGACTGCGGTTCGAGGACGAACTGGACGTCGTGGGTCCGGTCGCCGCTCCCCTGCTCCGGCGATTCGGGCCGACCTTCCCGTTCAACGGTCACTTCGGCATGCCGTCGATGGCGCTGGCGACCGGAGGCACCTACCTGACCGGCGTGGGCGGCGACGAGGTGTTCGAGCCCAGCGAGCTGTCACGGGTGGCGTACGTGCTGGCCCGCAGGATCCGGCCGCGACGGGCCGATCTCCGGTCGATCGCCCGGACCCTGGGCCCCGAGACACTGCGGGTCCGTCACTGGAGGCACCTGCTCGCCCCCGAGCCGTGGCTTCGAACCGAGGTCGGCGACCAGCTGCTGGGCGACCTGGCCACGAGCCTGTCGCGTCAGCACATCTGGTTCGACCACCAGGTGGCCCGCGACATCTGGCGGGAGCGGGCGATGACGGCGATGTCCGCCACGCTCGGCGCGTTTGCAGCACTGATGGAAGTGACGGTGGTCCACCCCTTCCACGATGAGGGATTCCTGCGTTCGGTGGCGGCCGACCGCGGCCGGACCGGGTGGCCG
>CAZULR010000576.1:0-1745 GCA_964621235.1 uncultured Acidimicrobiaceae bacterium | reverse complement strand
TCCGCGCCCGACCGGAGGACCCGCCCGGGGCGGGCCCCGGTGTCGGCGCCGTCGGCCACCACCTCGGTGCCGGCCACCAGCACGTGGGCGACCCCGAGCGACCCGGCCACCAGGCGCTCGCCGCCACCCGGAAGGTCACGGACCAGGCGGGCGGGACCCGAATCGATGCGGGTGGGGTCGAACACGACGAGGTCGGCGTGCCAGCCCTCGGCCACCCGGCCGCGGTGGCGGAGCCCGTAATGGCGGGCGGGGCGGTCGGTCATCATGGCCACCGCCTCCTCCACGCCGAGCAGGCCGCGCTCCCGGACGACCTCGCCCAGCACCCTCGTGGGGTAGTTGGCGTGGCACATCAGGTCGAGGTGGGCCCCCGCGTCGGAGCCACCGAGCAGCACCCGCGGGTCCTTCCACACCGCCACCCGCGCCGCCCATCCCTCGTCGGTGCGCCCAAGTGACGGGGTCAACGACGGCAGGACCACGTAGAGGGTCAGATCGTCGGGCAGGACCACGTCGAGCAGGACGTCGACGACGTCGGTGCCGCGCTCTTCGGCGACCGAGCCCAACGACCGGCCCACCCACGCCGAGCCGGGATCGGCCACCTCCATGAGCGAGAAGTCGGTGAGGACTCCGATGGCCCGCTCCGCCACCTTCTCGGCCCCGGCCCGCAGTCGGGCCCGGGTCTCGGGGTCCGACGCGGCGGCGCGGCGCCCCGCCGCGTCGCGGGCCATGACCTCACGCCATCCGGGCAGTCCCGGCAGGATCGTGTTCGAGCGCATGCGCATCATGTCGGGCAGCGCCAGGGCGACCACGTAGGCCCCCCGGGCCGCAGCCACGTCCGAGGCGCGCAGCTGCTCCTCCCAGATCTCCTCGCTCGAGAGACTCCCGAGCAGGTTCCAGTTCAGCGGGCGATCGGCGGCCAGGGACATGTCGGCCATCAGCTCGATCCGCTCGTCGGGGATCGGTCCGATGGACGGGATGAACTCGAGGGTGGTGCCCGGATGGTCCCTCAGCACACCGGCCAGCGCCACGAACTCGTCGAGGCCCGCGCAGCTCGACGGGACCGGGCGGTGGTCGCCGTCCAGATGCCCCTCTCCCAGGGAGGACGAGAACCCGAGGGCACCGCCGGCGAGCGACGCAGCCACCAGTCGCACCATGGCGGCCAGCTGGTCCGGGCTGGCGCGCTCCGCCGAGGCCGCCTCCCCCATGGCCACCCGCCGGACGGTCGAATGGCCCACCAGAAAGCCGGCGTTGACCGCCAGGCCGCTGTCCACCCGGTCGAGGTATTCGGCGAAGCTCCGCCACGACCAGGGTCCCCCGCCCTCGAGCGCGTCGCGGGGAATCCCCTCCACCACGGCCATCATCGCCTGCACGTACTCGTCGTCGGCCGGGCCCAACGGGGCGATCGAGAAACCGCAGTTCCCGCCGATCACGGTGGTGACCCCGTGCTGCACCGACGGGCTCGCCGTCGGGTCCCACAGCAGCTGGGCGTCGTAGTGGGTGTGCAGGTCGATGAAGCCCGGGCACACCAGCCGGCCGACGACGTCGACCACGCGGGCCGCCGGCTCGGCGGTCTCCCCCACGACCACGATCCGGCCGTCACGGATGCCGACGTCGGCGACACGCCCCGCCGCTCCGGTGCCGTCCACCACCGTCCCGCCCTGCAGGAGGAGATCGAGCACGTCAGCCGCCGGCCAGCAGCTCGGCCACCGCCGCCTCCACCACCGTGCCCTTGAAGAAGCCGGGATTGG
>CAZULR010000575.1:0-1749 GCA_964621235.1 uncultured Acidimicrobiaceae bacterium | reverse complement strand
CCGCGAGGGCCTGGAGACCATGGTGTTCACCCTGGCCATCGTCTTCGCCTCGTCGTCCCAGGCGCCGACGGTGGCCAAGGGCCACGGGCTCCTCCTCGGCGCCATTCTCGGCCTGGCCGTCGCCCTGGTCATCGCCTATGCCATCTTCAAACTCGGCAAACGACTCAATCTCGGGCTGTTCTTCCGGATCGTCGGCATCGTGCTGATGGTCTTCGCCGCCGGACTCCTGGCCGACGCCGTCGAGAACATGCAGGAACTCGGATGGCTGCCGTTCTGGGACCATGTCCTGTGGAACACCAGCACCTTCCTGAGCGAGGACAGCTCGATCGGCGACGTCTTCCACAGCCTGCTCGGCTACGCCGACCAGCCGACGGTGCTGCAGTTCCTCGTCTGGGCGGGGTACCTGGCCGGCGCCACCACCGCCTTCGTCGTCCTGGGCCGGCGCCAGCGGCGGGCCGGACGCCGGCCGGCCGCCGTCGCGGGAGCCACGACGGCCTCGACGGCCACGACGACCGCCGGGGACGGCGCGACCGCAACGACCGGCGTACCCGCGCCGGTCGTAGCCGGGTCGGCCACGCCCGCCCCGCTCGGACACCCGCAACCGCAGGCCTGAGCCCGCCGGCCGCCGAGGCACTACCGTCGACGGCGGCGCCCGAACGGCGGGCGCCGACCGACCGACTGGACACCATGAGCGCCAAGGCACCCGACGTCCCCTCGATGGACGGGAAGACCATCGTCATCACCGGAGGCAACTCCGGCATCGGCAAGGCCGCCGCGGTCGCGCTCGCCCGGGCCGGCGCCCGGGTGGTGATCACGGCCCGGAGCGAGCAGCGCGGGGCGGCGGCACGCGACGACATCGCCGCGGCCAGTGGGTCCGACCGGGTCGAGCTCTCGGTGTTCGACCTGGCCGACCTGGCGTCGGTGCGGGCCGGTGCGGCGGACCTGCTCGAGCGGTGCCCCCGGATCGACGTGCTGTTGAACAACGCCGGACTGATCCTGTCGGAGCGCACCCTGAGCGCGGACGGCTACGAGTCGACCTTCGCCATCAACCACCTCGGCCCGTTCCTCCTGACCGACCTGCTGCTCGACCGGCTGCGGTCGTCCGCACCGTCCCGCATCGTCAACGTGGCCTCGACCGCCCACACCTTCGCCCGCAAGGGAATGGAGTTCGACGACCTCATGGCCGAGAAGTCCTACCAGGCGATGCGGGTCTACGGACGCAGCAAGTTGGCCAACATCCTCTTCACGACGGAGCTGGCGAAGCGACTGGCCGGCACGGGCGTGACGGCCAACTCCCTGCACCCGGGGTCGGTGGCCACCGGCTACGCCCGCGACGGCGACACGACGGGGTTCATGGCGTGGGGCGTCAAGGTCTACGCCCACCTGCCCATCAGCCTGACCCCCGAGCAGGGGGCGCGGACGTCGGTCTACCTGTGCTCATCGCCCGACGTCGAGGGGGTGACCGGCAAGTACTTCGCCAAGTGCAAGGAGAAGGTCCCGTCGGCCAACGCGCGCGACGAGGCCGCCGCCGCCCGCCTGTGGGACGTCAGCGAGGACCTGGTCGCCCGGGCCTCCGCCTGAGCCCCGGCGGCGGGCTCACAGCGGCTCGCCCTCGTTGAGCTCGGTGATGGCCTCGGCCACGCCCTCCTCGCGCTCGGCCGCGCTGATCGGCCGTCCGCCGCCGGCGTCGGCCCACAGCTCGGGCACGCGCCACAGCAGGACCCCGACACCGACGACGCAGGCCAGCCC
>CAZULR010000574.1:0-1767 GCA_964621235.1 uncultured Acidimicrobiaceae bacterium | reverse complement strand
TGCTGGCCTGTGCGGCCGCCCTCGACCACGCGTCGATGGTCCAGGGCCACGCCGTGTCCGCTGCCGCCGCGGCCATCCGTGAGGCCACGCTGGGTGCGGCGGCCGACGGGATCCGGACCTTCGACCTCGGGGGGGATGCGACCACCAGTGGGGTCGTCGACGAGGTGATCCGCCGGATGCGGGAGCGACCGCGGGACTGACCCCGGTCGCCACGTGGAGCGCGGCCGGATCGGTCGTCGGGCCACCACGCGCGGCGACCGCCGCCCCGCCCGCCAGCGCGGCTGCGGGCACCCGCCGACTTGTGATCCCAAGAACTTGCCATTGGCGATTGCAATCCGTGGAATTGAGGCAGAGGCTTCCCGGTGGCGGGGAGGCGAGTGTTCCCCCGGCGGAAGAGGAGAACCACCATGCATCTCATCACCACGTGGAAGAGCCGTCCCCTGAGTCCGGCGCAGTTCGAGCGCCTCCTGACGGTGTGGGGCAAGCTCGAGGAGCGGGCGGCGGCCGACTCCAGCAGCGAGCGCGTCTGCTGGTTCCAGTTCAGCGACGGGTCGGGCGGCGTGGCCATCGACCAGGTCAAGGATGTCGAGGCGGCCCTGGCCCTCGGACTCGAGCAGTCGCTGACACTCGGGGAGTTCATCGAGTTGGACACGAAGGTCGGGTTGGACCTCGACGCGGCGCTCCCCCTGATCATCAAGGCCCAGGAGAACGCCAAGGGCTGAACCCGGTATCGGGCTGACCCGCTGCCCCGGGCCTGGGCCCGGGGCAGCGACGCGCCCGGACGCCCCGGACGCCGGCCGGCCACCGCGGTCGTCCGGGCGGGACGGGCGGGGCCACGACGCCCCGGCACTACCATCGCCGCATGCGCGCCCGTGCCGTCGTCTTCGACCTGGACGACACGCTCATCGTCGAGGTCGCTTTCGCCATGACCTCCTTCCGCGAGGCGCTGGCGACGCTCCCGGGCGTCGATCCGGACGCCTCCGAGATCGACGCGCTCGAAGCCGTCCGGTCCGTGTGGACGACGGGTGCCGACCACGAGCTCGCCGTCAACCTCGGCTTCGCCTCGTGGGAGGGACTCTGGTCGTCCTTCGCCGGCAACCACCCCTCACTGGCCGGCCTCGAGGCCTGGGCGCCCACCTTCCGGGTCGAGGCCTGGCGGGCCGTGGGCTCGGTGTTCGGGATCGAGGACGAGATCCTCCTGGACGGTGCAGCCGACACGTTCGAGGAGGCGCAGCGCCGCGGTCACCCGGTGATCGCCGGCATGCAGGACGTCGTCGCCGGGGTGGCCGCCCGACATCCGATCGGCCTGATCACGAACGGCCCCTCGGACATCCAGCGACTGAAGCTCGAGCAGTCCGGGCTCACGGGTGCCTTCGGATGCGAGGTGATCTCGGGCGAGCTCGGCGTGGGCAAACCCGATCCGTCGGTCTTCCACGGGGTGCTCGAGGGGCTCGCCGCGGAGCCGTCGGCGTCGGTCATGGTCGGGGACAGCTGGGAGCGTGACGTGCTCGGCGGCCTGCATGCCGGCATGTCCGCCGTGTGGATCGCCGGCGGCCGCGCGGTGCCGGAGCACCGGCCGGGTGTGGTGGTCGTCGACTCGGTGCTCGACCTGCCCGCGGCCCTGGACCGACTCGCCTGATCCCTCCCAGCGGGCCCGCCGGCGGTCGAGAGGGGCTCAGCCCGCCATCTGACGCAGCATGTAGGGGAGGATTCCCCCGTGCCGGTAGTACTGGGCCTCCATCGGCGTGTCGATGCGCAGTCGCGCCT
>CAZULR010000573.1:0-1781 GCA_964621235.1 uncultured Acidimicrobiaceae bacterium | reverse complement strand
GCCTCGGCCAGCACCGACGCGTAGTCGGCCCCCTGCTCCCCCATCTTGGTGAGGATGAAGTTGGTGGTGCCGTTCACGATGCCCATGACCCGGTGGATCCGCTCGCCGGTGAGCGACTCACGCAGGGCCCGGACCAGCGGGATTGCTCCGGCCACGGCAGCCTCGTACAGCAGGTCGACACCGCGCTCTCGGGCGAGCGAGCGCAGGGCCACACCGTCGGGCGAGGCGAGCAGCGCCTTGTTGGCCGTGACCACGGGCCGGCCGGAGTCGAGCGCCGCCCGCACCAGGGCACCGGCGGGCTCGAGCCCGCCGATCAGCTCCACCACCACGTCGACCGACGGGTCGGCGACCAGGCCTGCGGCGTCGGCGGTCAGCAGCTCACGGGGCACGTGGTCGGGCCGGGGGGTGTCGAGGTCACCGACGGCGATCCCGGCGATCGAGACGCGGGCCCCGGACTGGACGGCCAGCGCGTCGGCACGGTCCTGCAGGATGCCGACCAACGCCGCTCCCACGTTGCCGCAGCCGAGCACGGCGACACGCAGGGTCCGCTCTGTCGTGGGGGCCGAGGTCACCCGGTCACGCTACCGCTTCGCGTGGGGGGCACCGGTACCCCGGGACGGTCAGATGTCCAGGCGGACCAGGTCCTCGAGGGTCTCGCGGCGCACCACGGTCCGGGCCGCGCCGTCGGCCACGAACACCACCGCCGGACGCGGCACCTTGTTGTAGTTGGAGGCCATCGAGTGACCGTAGGCGCCCGTCACCGGCGTGCACAGGATGTCACCCACCGCCAGGTCCTCGGGCACGAACCCGTCGGCCACCACCACGTCACCCGTCTCGCAGTGCTTGCCCACCAGACGGATGGGCACCGGGCGCTCGGCGTCGGCCTCCCGGGGCAGGAACGCCTCGTAGCCGCTGCCGTAGAGGACGGGGCGGGGGTTGTCGCTCATCCCCCCGTCCACCGACACGTACGTCCGGTGGCCCGGCACGTCCTTGACCGTCCCGACCCGGTACAGGGTGAGCCCGGCGGCGGCCACGATGGAGCGGCCGGGCTCCGCCGTCACCCGCACGGAGTCGGCGATGCCGGCCCTCCGGCAGGCGGCGCGCACCGACTCGGCCCACTCGGCCATGGGCGGCGCCTGCTCGCCGTTGACGTAGGCCACACCGAGACCACCGCCGACCACCAGCTCGGGCAGTCCGAGTGGTGCGAAGAATCCGGCCAGCACATCGATGGCCTGGGCGAACGGCTCCAGGGCGAAGACCTGGCTGCCCAGGTGGGCATGGATGCCGACGAACTCCACGACCCCCTCGGCGTCCAGGTCGGCCAGCCGGGCCACGGCCCGGGCAGCTGCACCCGACGACAGTCCGAACCCGAACTTCGAGTCCTCCTGGCCCGTCCGCACGAACTCGTGGGTGTGGACCTCCACGCCCGGGGTGATACGGGCCAGGACCCGGGGACGCGACCGGATGATCGGTTCGGCGTCCTCGGGACCGCCCTCGAGCAGGGGCGGGTCGGCCACCAGTCGCTCGAGCCGGTCGATCTCGTCGAAGGAGTCCACGATGATGCGGCCGACTCCGACGGACAGCGCCGCCGCCAGCTCCTCGGTCGACTTGTTGTTGCCGTGCAGGACGAGCCGGTCGGCCGGGACGCCGGCGGCGAGGGCGACATGGAGCTCACCGCCGGTGGAGACGTCGAGGCACATCCCCTCCTCGTGGGCCAACCGCGCCATGGCGACGCACAGGAACGCCTTGGTGGCGTAGGCGACCCCGTCACCCCAGGCGGC
>CAZULR010000572.1:0-1783 GCA_964621235.1 uncultured Acidimicrobiaceae bacterium | reverse complement strand
ACCAGGGCGGTGATCATGTACGACTTGCCGATGACCTTGTGGTCCGTCGAGGTCAGCCAGTTCAGGATGCCGTGGGGCCCGTGGTGCTCGTGGTCGCCCTCGTGGGCCGGCGTTCCGTGTCCGTGGCTGTCCGGGCCGCCCGGCTCCTCGGGCTCGATCAGGTCGGGGGATTCGATCGTGGTGGTCACAGGGAACCCTTCTTCGATGCGGGCGCAGCCAGGGCGTTGGACTGGGTCACGTGGTCATACGGCGGAGGCGTGTTGGCGGCGGGCTCGGGTGTCCGCTTGATCGTGTGGCCACTCGCCACCTCGCCCTGGAGCCACGTCCGGTACTGCGCCGGGCTGACGGCCCGCACGCTGAACAGCATCTCGGAGTGGTAGAGCCCGCAGATCTGGGTGCACTGCCCGGGGTAGAAGCCCGGGTTGATGATGTTGAGGTCGAACCTGTTGACCACGCCCGGCAGCGCGTAGCGGCTGAAGTTGAAGTCCCGGACGTAGAAGCCGTGGATGACGTCGTTGGACACCAGCGTGACCTGGACGGTCTCGCCGTACGGCAGGACCATCTGCGGGCCGTGGTTCTCGGGCCCGTTGGTCACGTCGCCGGACACCGAGACGTTGTCGTTCAGGTAGTCGAAGCGCCAGCCCCACTGGAAGGCCGTGACCTTGACGTCGACCACCGGGTTGCCGGTGGAGGTGATCTTGGCGGCCAGCGGCACCGTGGCGTCGACCTTGTTCTCGGTGATGACGGTGAAGAAGAACAGGGCGGCCACGATCAGCACGGGGATGCCCGTGTAGAGGATCTCGATCGGGATGCTCTCGTGGAACTGCTTCGGCATGGCGTCCGAGCGTCGGCGGTAGCGCAGGATGGTCCAGAAGATCAGGAGGGCGGTGAAGCCGCCGACGATGATGCCGGTGGTCATCATCCCGGAGTAGAGCTTGAACGTGTCCTGGCCCTGGGTGGTGGCGCCACGGCTGGCGCCGTAGCTCGGGTAGAAGTTGCAGCCCCCGAGGACGAGGGGTGCGGCCACGGCGAGTCCGGCGGCCCAGCGCTTCCACCGGCGTCCGGCGGCCGGCGCCTCCGGGGTGTCGGCAGCCGTCGGGTCGCGGTCGGGCGGGGGCGTCGGAGATCCGTTTGTGAAGGCGATCACGGGCGAAAGACTAGTGGCGTCCGAGTGCAATTGAGAAGTTGAGCGCCGAGGCAGGTACCGGACGCGAAACTCCAGGTCACAGGGGCGGATTTTGGGGTTCTGCCACCGGATCGGGAGGAGCGGCGGCGAGTTTGCCCCGGGACTCCCTCGCCGCCCAGCCGAACACGCCCCTCGCCATCGTCGACGTGGCGACGTCGGCGCGTCGGGCGAAGACGGCTCGTCGGGCGTCGGCGACGCCGGGGTCGTCCGGGGCGGCCAACCACGCCAACTCGGCCAGGTGCCCGGCGATGCGCAGGGCCGTCTCGGGGTCGGGGCCGGCGTCGGCCGAGTCGACGAGGGCCAGTGCCCGGTCGGCCAGCGCTCCGGCGCCGCCGGACAGGTCGGCCAGCTCGGTGGCCAGGGCGACCTCGGACGCGGGCTTGAGGGTGGCCGGGTTGCCGTCCCACCAGCCCCCGTAGCGCCGCCAGATGCCGCGCACCACGAACTCCGGCTCGTCGTAGACGGGCCGGAGGTAGGGCCGCGCCAGGAGGTGGGCCGGCGGGGTGACGGTGTGGATCGCCTCGTCGAGACGGGCCCCGGCGTTCATGAGCTCGAGGGTCTGGGCCACGAGCGACTCGAGCAGCTCGGCCGTCTCGG
>CAZULR010000571.1:0-1785 GCA_964621235.1 uncultured Acidimicrobiaceae bacterium | reverse complement strand
GGTCGCCGTCCTCGGCTGTGGCGGCGTGGGCCAGTTCGTCGTTCGGGGCGCACGGATCGCCGGGGCGTAGCGCATCATCGCCGTCGATCCGTTCCCCGCCAAACGCGACAAGGCCCGGGACAACGGAGCGACCGACGTCGTCGACCCCGCGGCTACCGACGTCGTCGGCGCCGTGCAGGACCTCACCGCCGGCCGCGGCGCCGACTACTCCTTGGAAGTGGCCATGTCCGGGCCCACTCTGCGGCAGGCCTACGACCTCTGCCGGAGTGCCGGCACCGTCGTCGCCGTGGGCATGACCCCGACAGGCACGACGGTCGAGTTCGACGCCTTCCAGCTGTTCTCGAGTGAGAAGCGGCTGCTGGGTTGCTACGACGGGTCTGGCCAGGTGCGGAGGGACTTCCCCCGCCTCGTCGCACTGGCCGAGGCGGGCCGCCTCGACGTGGCCGGTGCCGTCACCCACCGAATCACGCTCGACCAGGTCAACGACGCTTTTGCGGCCATGGCCGAAGGTGGTGTGATCCGCTCGGTCATCGTGCCCGGGCGCGCCGCCTCCCGGGTGACGGCCGGCGGCGCCGATGCTCCTCCCTCCGGAGGATCGGGGCGGTCGCGGCTCCGCGGACGGGCCTTCCGGACGGGCCCCCGAACGGGCCCGATCCCGCCAGCCGGCACCTTCACATTTCACGTGCTCCATGTAAAGATCGGCTGCCGGGCGCTTCCACGTGCATCTGATCCGAACCGGCGGAAGGGCCGTCCCCATGCGCACATCTCCCTCGGGATCCATCCCGGCATGAGCTCCTTCAAGAATCCGGCCTGGCTCCCGTTCTCGGTCAGCGAGGCCGCCTCGGCGGGCGACGCCACCGAGCACGACCTCGCGTCCGGTGAGGCGTGGAACCACCTGCTGGAGAAGTTGCGACGGGCCTGCGACATCGTGCTCTCCGACTCGGTTCCCCAGCAGCCGGAGGACGTGGCCTCGGGCTTCCGCCACCTACTCGTACTCCTCGGAATCGGCATCGACGAGTTGTTGCGACGGGGCCTCGACCGGGTCCCGGCGATCAAGCCCTCCGCCATGGACGCCGCGTACAAGTGGGGGATGGAATGCCCCGACTGCATCTACGTCGGATCGGCTCTGCGGGGTGGGACCACCTACCGGTTGTGGGGCAACCGCGGCTCGGCGCGGTATGTGGGCCTGCAGGTCATGGCGGGCATGGGCTCCACCGCCAACGCCCTCATCGACGAGTTCGACATGGATGCCGACGGGAACTTCGAGATCGTCCTGTCCGCGGAGCCCCACGAGGGCAATTGGCTGCCCCTCGACGAGGACGCCACCATGCTCGTGGTCCGCCATTTCTTCTATGACTGGGAACACGAGGGCCCGGTGACCATGTCGATCGAGTCGCTCTCAGGCCCCCCGACCGTCGACGAGCACGCACCGGTCGCGCCAGAGGCCGCCGTGGCCCGCCAGGTCATCGCCCTGGGGGACTTCCTGGAGGAGAACCTGAACTTCTTCCTGGGGTTCTCCAACCCCGAGCACCCCAACACGTTCCTCCCTCCCCTGGACGGGACGGCGATGGGTGCCGCGGCCGAGAACCGTCCGGTCATCGGTTCGTGGAGGCTGGCGCCCGACGAGGCGCTGATCATCGAGGTCACCCCACCGGAGGGCCTCTACTGGAGCTATTCGCTGGGCAACGTCTGGTGGGAGACCATCGACTACGGCAACCGCCAGTCCAGTCTCAACGGCTTCCAGGCCGTCGTCGACGACGACGGGAAGGTGCGGGTGGTGGTGGC
>CAZULR010000570.1:0-1787 GCA_964621235.1 uncultured Acidimicrobiaceae bacterium | reverse complement strand
CCGGACGAGATCGACGAGGCCATCGCCGAGCAGGCCCGCACCTACGTCACCGACGGCGCCACCCTGCAGATCGGCATCGGCGCCGTCCCCAATATGGTGGCCACCAAGCTGGCCCAGGGCCCCGGCGGGGGCTACGGCGTCCATTCGGAGATGTTCACCGACGGGCTCATGCACCTCCACCAGGCCGGCAAGGTGACCAACGACGCCAAGCGCCTGTTCAACGGCGTGTCCGTCACCACCTTCGCCCTCGGGTCGTCCGAGCTCTATGCGTGGCTCGACGGGAATCCGGACGTGGCCTTCGTGCCGGTCCAGGTCGTGAACGACCCGACGGTCATCGCCCAGAACCACGCGTTCGTGTCCATCAACGGGGCGCTGAGTGTCGACCTCTACGGCCAGGTGGTGGCCGACAACATCGAGGGGCGCCAGATCTCCGGGGTGGGCGGACACGAGGACTTCGTGGCCGGAGCGGAGATGCGGATCGACGACCACTCGCTGATCTGCCTCCGCTCGACGGCGGTCTCCAACGGTGTCACCCGGTCGCGCATCGTGCCGGTGCTCCCGGAGGGGTCGGTGGTCTCGACGCCGCGGCACCACACCGGGGTCGTCATCACCGAGCACGGTTCGGCGGACCTGTCCGGCCGGACGGTGCGCGAGCGCGCCTTCGCCCTGGCCGAGATCGCCCACCCCGACTTCCGGGACGAGCTGCGGGCCACCGCCGGCGCACTCGGGCGACACTGAACCCCGTGCGACACTGACACCCGTGCACGGACCGGACGCAGCGGGTGGGGACGCGGACCGCGGCACCCGGGACACCCTCCGATTGGCCAGCTTCAACGTACACATGGGCGTCGACGGCTGGGGACGTCCCTACGACCTGGTCGACGAGTGTGCGGCGCTCGACGCCGACCTCCTCGTCCTGCAGGAGGCCTGGACCCCCGACGACGGCACGCCGGGGACGCCGGCGCTGGTCGCCTCCCGCCTGGGGTACACCGTCGTCGCCGAGGCACCGCTGGCCCACGCCCGCCTATACGCGCCCCTGCACGTCGACACCCGACGCTGGGCCCCGATGCTCGGCCAGGTGCGCAAGACGCTCCGCCTCGACCAGGAGCGCTTCAAGGTGCCGGCCGGGTCGAGGGACCGCCCGGCCCAGACGGGGACCTGGGGGGTGGCCCTGCTGGCCCGCGTGCCATGCCGGGACGCCGAGGTCCTGTCGCTGGGCAAGTTGCGCCGCGACCCGGCGGCACGCGCCGTCATCCGGTGCTCCACGGACCTCGGCGGGCGCGAGCTGGTCGTCCACGGCACCCACATGTCCCACATCACCCACCTGTCGCCGGCGCAGTACCGGCGGCTGGCCCGCCTGCTTCCGCCGCTCGACCGGCCGTCGCTGCTGGCCGGCGACATGAACATGTGGGGCCCACCGGCCTCGTCCTTCTTCCCGGGGTGGCGCCGGGCGGTCATCGGTCGCACCTGGCCGGCCCACCGGCCGCACAGCCAGCTCGACCACGTCCTCGTCACCCCCGCCGTCCAGGTGGTGGACGCCCGCGTGGCGGACGGCACCGGCTCGGACCACCGGCCCGTGGTCGTCACCCTGGCGATCGCCTGACGCCTCCGGCACCCGGGACGGGCCGGCGGTAGCGTCTCGGCATGCCCGACTCCCTGGACGACTTCGAGCGCTCGACCTTCACCCTCGATGGTGCCACGCGCACCGTCTACCGGGTGGGCAGCGGCCCGGCGGTGATCGTGATCAGCGAGCTGCCCGGCATCACCCCCAACGTCGCCCGCTTCGC
>CAZULR010000569.1:0-1796 GCA_964621235.1 uncultured Acidimicrobiaceae bacterium | reverse complement strand
GGACAGAAACCTGTTCTACTATCTGCGCGATGAGCACCTTCAACCTCGCCGACATGTTCGAGGCCGCCGTGGACGCCTACGGGGACCGGGAGTACCTGGTGGCCGCCGGAAAGCGCCGCACCTACGCCCAGATGGAGGAGCGGGCCAACCGCCTGGCCCACTTCCTGGCCGCCCACGGCGTCGGTCCCGGCGACCACGTGGGGATCTACGCCCTCAACAGCGTCGAGTGGGTGGAGACGGCATGGGCCGTGTTCAAGCTCCGCGCCATCTGGATCAACATCAACTACCGCTACGTCGAAGAGGAGCTCCGCTACCTCTTCAAGAACGCCGACCTCGTGGCGTTGGTGCACCAGGCCGAGTACTCCCCCCACGTGACCGCACTGCTCCCCGACCTCCCCGACCTCAAGCTCGTCGTCGGCATCGACGACGACTCGGGCGTGCCGCTCGGCGAGGGCACGGTCCGCTACGAGGACGCCATGTCCGAGGGGTCACCCGAGCGGGACTTCGCCCCACGGTCGGGTGACGACTACTACATCCTCTACACCGGGGGCACGACCGGCATGCCCAAGGGCGTGGTGTGGCGCCACGAGGATGTCTTCTACGCCCTCGGTGGAGGGGTCGACCCGACCACCAACACGCGGGTGCAGCAGCCCGAGGAGATGGTCGAGAAGGGACGCGGCGGCCAGCTGACCCTCCTGCCCATCGCACCACTCATGCACGGCGCCACGCAGTGGTGCATCATGGGCCAGAGCTTCGTGGGCAACCGGACGGTGCTGGTGCCGAAGTTCGACCCTCACGACGTGTGGCGCCTGATCGAGACGGAGAAGGCCAACTCCGTGATGATCACCGGCGACGCCATGGGCAAGCCGCTGATCGAGGCGCTCGACGAGCCGGGGGCGGACTACGACCTGTCATCGCTGCTGGCGGTGACGTCGTCGGCCGCCCTGTTCTCGGCGCCGGTCAAGGATGAGTTCTTCCGGCACTTCCCGAACCTCGTCATCGTCGACGCCATCGGCTCGTCGGAGTCGGGCAACAACGGGATGGCCACCATGACCAAGGGCGAGACGGCCATGAAGAGCGGTCCGACCGTGCGGGTGCTCGGCGACACGGTGGTGTTCGACGAGGATCTCAAGCCGGTCGTGCCCGGCTCCGGGGTGATCGGCAAGATCGCCCGCTCGGGCGACATCCCGGTCGGCTACTACAACGACCCCGTCAAGACGGCCGAGGTCTTCATCACCGTCGAGGGCACGCGCTTCACCATGCCCGGCGACTTCGCCACGATCGAGGAGGACGGGACGATCACCCTGCTCGGACGCGGCTCGGTCTCGATCAACTCGGGTGGGGAGAAGATCTTCCCCGAGGAGGTGGAGTCGGCGGTGCGGGCACACCCCGACGTGCTCGACGCCATCGTGGTCGGCGCGCCGGACGAGCGCTGGGGCCAGCGGGTGGCCGCCATCGTCCAGCCCCGCGGCGAGAAGGTGCCCACACTCGACGAGATCCAGGCGCACTGCCGTGACCACATCGCCGGGTACAAGGTGCCCCGCCAGCTCCACGTGGTCACCACCATCGAGCGCTCGCCCAGTGGGAAGCCCGACTACCGGTGGGCGGCCGACATCGTGGCCGAGGTGCCCGAGGAGTCCGACGCCGGCGGCGACCGCACCGCGTCCGGTTCCTGAGCGGGCCACCCCCCATGCCCGTCGACCTCGCCGACGTGGCCGCCCCCGGGCGGTCCGCCGTCCTCACCATGGAGATCCAGCGTGGGGTGGTCGGTGACCTGAGCTCCTTCCCCCAGCTGG
>CAZULR010000568.1:0-1807 GCA_964621235.1 uncultured Acidimicrobiaceae bacterium | reverse complement strand
CCGGTGATCCGCTCGACGACGTCGTTGAGCGACTCGAGGTGCTGGAGGTTGACCGTGGAGATCACGTTGATCCCGGCATCCAGGAGGGTGTTGACGTCCTCCCACCGCTTGGTGTGGGCCGAGCCCGGGATGTTGGTGTGGGCCAGCTCGTCCACCAGGACCAGCTCGGGCCGGCGGGCCAGGAGGCCCTCCAGGTCCATCTCCTCGAACGTCTGGTCCCGGTACTCGACGCTCCGGCGGGGGAAGATGGGCAGGTCGCGGACCTGGGCGTCGGTCTGGGGCCGGCCGTGCTCCTGGACCCATCCGATCACCACGTCGGTGCCGCGCTCCTTGCGCCGCCAGCCCTCGTTGAGCATGGCGTACGTCTTGCCTACCCCCGGGGCCGCCCCCAGATAGAGCCGTAGCTTCCCCCGTGCCACGCGCCCTCCTACCCGGCCGGCCGACGCCGCACGGCCATCAGGCGCCCAGCCGGTCCAGCGCGAGGTTCAGGTTCAGCACGTTCACTCCCGGGTCTCCAAGGATGCCCAGGCTACGCCCCGTGGTGTTGGCCGTGATCAACTGCTGCACGGTCGACAGCGGAAGGTGCCGGGCCCTGGCCACGGTGGGGGCCTGGAGGTCGGCGTTGGCGATCGAGATGTCGGGGTCGAGGCCGGATCCGGAGGCGGTGACGGCGTCGACCGGCACCTCGGCGTTCGGGGCCAGGCCGAACTCGGTGCGGTAGGCGATGGCCCGCTCGGGCACGGTGTTCGGGTCGCAGACGTAGGTCCCGTCGCTGTTCTTGGCGTACTTCTGCCCGGACGTGGGATCCACGACCGGTGCGGCGGCCGACGTGGTGTCGACCGGTACGCAGAACGGGTCGGCCGGCGTGGCGAAGGGGTTCGTCTTGGACGGCTGGCCGTCGAGGCCGACCGAGTTGACCCCGGGGATGAAGCCGATGAGCAGGGGGTTGGACGGGCCGAGGTTGGAGGCCTCACCGACGGTGATGCCGTCCGTCGACGATGAGGTCACGGCCTCGGACGGCCGGCTCTGGAAGTACTTGGCGACCGGGTTCCCCTTGGCGTCGGTGAAGGGCTGACCGATCAGGGACGAGCCGACGTCCTTGCCGTTCTGCTGGACGAAGGAGCCGTCGGACTGGTGGCCGAAGGCCGCCTCGCCGATGCCGGTCATGACCAGTGAGTAGCCCAGTCCACAGACCAGGGTGAGCACGATGATCATGGCGACCGATGTGAGCAGTTGACGGCGCATTACTTGACTCCCAACGCAGTGACGATCATGTCGATCAGCTTGATGCCGATGAAGGGGATGATGAAGCCTCCGAGCCCGTAGATGAGGAGGTTCCGACGGAGTACGGAGGCGGCACCGGCGGCCCGGAACTTGACGCCGCGCAGGGCCAGCGGGATCAGCGCCACGATGATCAGGGCGTTGAAGATCACCGCCGACAGGATGGCGCTGTGGGGCGAGCTCAGGTGCATGATGTTGATGGTGTGCAGCGCGGGGAACACGCTGATGAACATCGCCGGGATGATGGCGAAGAACTTGGCGACGTCATTGGTGATGGAGAACGTCGTCAGCGAGCCCCGGGTGATCAGCAGCTGCTTGCCGATCTCCACGATGTCGATGAGCTTGGTCGGGTTGGAGTCGAGGTCGACCATGTTCCCGGCCTCCTTGGCGGCCTGGGTCCCGCTGTTCATGGCCACGCCGACATCAGCCTGCGCCAGGGCCGGGGCGTCGTTGGTGCCGTCGCCGGTCATCGCCACCAGGTGGCCCCCGGACTGCTCCTTCTTGATCAGGGCCATCTTGTCCTCGG
>CAZULR010000567.1:848-1810 GCA_964621235.1 uncultured Acidimicrobiaceae bacterium | reverse complement strand
GGCGGCGTCACACCCGCGGCGCATAGTGGTCGGTGACACGGAGCCCATCCGTGTCACCGACATCAGGAGGTTGCGCCGTGTCCGCCACCGTCATCCCACCGGCCGTGTCCGTCCCCCAGCCGGGGAGGGGGCCGGCCCACCGCCCGCCGACCACCGAGGCGTTCACCATCGACTGTGCCGACTGCGAGCATCGCCACACCCCGGTGTGCGACGACTGCGTGGTGTCCTTCATCGTGGGGCGCCAGCCCGATGACGCCGTGGTGGTCGACGCCGATGAGGCCCGGGCCGTGCGGCTGCTCGAACGGGCCGGTCTGGTCCCCGGCGTGCGCCATTCGCGCCAGGCGGTCTGAGGGTCGCACCCCCACCCGGACGCTGCCGGGGTGTCCCGGCCCCACCCCGTCCCGTGCGACCATGGGGCGTGCCCCGATCGTCCGACCGCCGAGCTGATCCGGACGCCGTACCGGAGGACGACGGGGGACTCGGCGCCGTCCTCACCGGATTGGGGATGGAGGCCGGACTCGCCGCGGTGGGGATCGGGGCGGCCACCGTGTTCGAGGAGACCCGTCGCGTGCTGTTCGAGCGCAGGGGGCGCGGGCTCGACGGCGGCATGCAGTTCACCTATCGCAATCCCGAGCGATCGACCGACCCGGGGCGGATCCTCGCCGGGGCGCGGTCGCTGGTGGTCGGTGCGTGGAGCTACCGCCGCGGCGCCGAGGTTGGCGCGTCCGCCCTGGCGCACTCCCCGCGGGGCCAGGTGGCCCGTTATGCCCGCGCCGACTACTACGCCTCGCTGCGCCGGGCGCTCGATCCCATCGCCGGCCACCTCCGGGGCGCGGGATGGCGGGCCACCGTGGTGTGCGACGACAACGCCCTGGTGGACCGGGCCGCCGCCCACCGGGCCGGCCTGGGTTGGTTCGGCAAGAACTCGCTCATGCTGTTGCCCGGTCAGGGCTCCTGGTTCG
>CAZULR010000567.1:0-838 GCA_964621235.1 uncultured Acidimicrobiaceae bacterium | reverse complement strand
GCTCGGTGGTGACCGACGCCCCGTTGCGGCCCACCGCCCCGGCGGACCTTCCGTCGCACGCCGACGGGTGTGGGACCTGCACGCGGTGCCAGGACGCCTGCCCGACCGGGGCGTTGGCCGAGGCCGGATCGGTCGACGCCCGACGCTGCCTGGCCTGGTTGGTCCAGGCGCCCGGCCCGTTCCCGGTCGAGTTCCGCCGGGCGCTGGGCGGTCGCCTCTACGGCTGCGACGAGTGCCAACGGGTCTGTCCGATCAACCGGGTGGCCGACCGCAAGCGCCCACCACCGCCGGCGCCAGCCGACGAAACGGCCTGGGTCGACCTGCTGGACCTGCTCGACTCCTCCGACGAGGAGCTGCTCACCGCCCATGGCCGGTGGTACATCCCCGGTCGCGACCCGCGCTATCTACGCCGCAACGCGCTGGTCGCCCTCGGAAACGTGGGGGAGGGAAGCGACCCCTCCACCGAGCACGCCCTCCGGGTCTGGTTGCGGGCCGACGACGAGATGCTGGTCGAGCACGCGCAGTGGGCCGCCCGGGCGCTCGGACGCCACGACCTGGTCGAAGGCCCTTCCGATCTGGCCGCCCGGGTCCCGTGAAGCACCTGCTCGTCACCAACGACTTTCCGCCCAAGGTGGGCGGGATCCAGGCCTACCTGTGGAACCTCTGGCGTCGGCTCGACCCGGACACCTATGCGGTGCTGACCGCTCGCTCCCACCCCGACGCCGCCGATTTCGACCGACGCCAACGGGCCCTCGGGATCCACATCGAGCGGACCAGGAGCCCGGTGCTGGCGCCCACCCCGCAACTGGTCCACCGCATCCGGGCGACGGCCCGCCGC
>CAZULR010000566.1:0-1812 GCA_964621235.1 uncultured Acidimicrobiaceae bacterium | reverse complement strand
TGGGTGTCGAAGTACTGGACCCCGGCCAGCACGGCGCCGAGCAGCGGCGCGCCGATGGCAAGCTGCATCGGGGTCAGCCACCGGCTGAGCGGCACCCCGAGAGCGATGCCGATCATGAAGACCGGGATACCGGTGGCCAGGCCGGCGATGGTCTGGGCGCTGGCTCCGGCATGGAGCACCCGCTGGAAGAAGAGGATGGCCACATAGGCGGTGGAGCCGGTGCCGGCCCAGAACAGCAGGGACCCGGCCACCAGGACCTTCGCGTTGGGGCCGGCCAGGATGTCCCGCAACTCGTCGCGGGTGGGTCGGGCCCGCTTCGTCCGGTCGGCCTCGGCGCCGACGGCCGCCGTCGGCGCCTCCCGTACGAGCAGCAGGACGGCCACACCCGTGGCGGCCATGATCACGGCGGCCACCTGGAACGGCAGGTTCCAGGTGGCCGGGTCCGACTGCTTCCACGTGGTGATCACCGTCGCCTTGATCGTCCAGCTGGCCAGGGTTCCGAGGACGGTGGTCAGCAGCAGGGCCTTGATCCATCGGCTGCGGCCGAAGACCTCGGGGACAACGGCGACATTGGTGAGGGTGAAGACGGCGGCCGCCTGGCGGGCGATGACGATGAACAGCACGAGCGACCAGTAGCCGCTGACCACGGTGAACATCCAGGTGGCCGCCCCCATCAGGATGAGGCTGGCCGCCATGTAGGGGGTGCGCCGGCCGACCCGTGACCGGGTCCGGTCGCTGACGCGGCCGGCCACCGGATAGGTGATCCAACTGAGGAGCCGGTTGGCCGTCAGGGCGAAGGTGACGGCGAGGGCGCCCGACGCCCGCTGCTGCACGAACAGGGTGATGAGCACCCCGGAGACGGCCAGATTGGCGCGCGGGCCGACGAGGCCCACCGACAGGCCGATGAAGCTGCGCACGCGGGAGGCGTCGATCCCCCCGCCGCCGGCCGTCGGCTCCGGGAGGCCGGTCCCGCCGTCGGGCGGCCCGCTCACCCGCCGCCGGCGTCGTCCGGCCCGTCGGCCGTGCCGGCGTCCGTCCCGACCACGGCGTCGACCGAGGCCCCGGCCCGTTGGGCGCCGTCGATCTGGACCCAGGCCATCTGCAGGTTGCGCAGCCCGTCGGCCAGGGCGGGCTCGTTCTCCCCGAGCCGCCCCTCCATGCCGGTGACCAGGCAGCCCAGGGCGTCGATGGCCACCCGGGCCTGGGGGAGCAGCGGCGGCTGCTGGGACAGGTAGACGGCCGCCAGCTCGAAGAGGCCGTAGCAGTGGTTCGCCAGCACCTCCTCGACGGGCGCGCTGGCCAGCTGGGCGCGCATGGCCTCGACCTCGGCGGCCAGGGCCTCGTCGTCGACCGGCGCGTCGTCGGCGCCCGGGGGCGCTCCTCCGGCGGGGGAGGATGGCCTCGCCACGGGTCGTTCGCCGTCAGGTGTCCACAGGGAGCTCACGACTGGTAGCCTAAAGCAACTGATAGACGAGGAAGCGGGGCTTCGCGATGCGAATCCCCCACCCGGCCACCGTGACCCGCCCCCGGGCGGCTCACCCGTGCGACGGGTTCATGGGACCGGAGGCCGACCCAGTCGGTGTCCCGGTGCTGGCTCCGCCCCCTCATCGTCGGCCACGGCAACCCGTGGCCATGAGACAGGGAGTGAAGTCGAATAGCAACCAGCACCACCACCGATCCTCGCATCAACGACCGCATCCGCGCCCGCGAGGTGCGCCTGGTCGATCCCGACGGCGAGCAGCTCGGCATCAAGCTCCTGCCCGAGGCACTGGCCATCGCCCGTGACCTCGACCTCGACCTCGTCGAGGTGGC
>CAZULR010000565.1:0-1820 GCA_964621235.1 uncultured Acidimicrobiaceae bacterium | reverse complement strand
CCATGGTGAACCCGTATCTCGAAGGCAATTTCGCCCCGGTGCTCGAGGAGCGGACCGACGACCACCCGCTCGAGGTCACCGGCGTCGTGCCCCCCGACCTCGAAGGTGTGCTGCTCCGCAACGGGCCCAACCCGCTCGCCGTGCCCGAGGACCCCTCCGACTACCACTGGTTCTCCGGCGACGGCATGCTCCACGGCATCTGGCTCGGCGGTGGCCGGGCCACGGGGTACCGGAACCGGTGGGTCCGCACCCGCGCGCTGGCCGGCAAGGTGGCGACCGTCCCGCCCCGGGGCCCGAGCGAGCCGATCGACGGCCCCGCCAACACCCACGTCATCCGCCATGCCGGGACGACGCTGGCGCTCGTCGAGTCGGGCTTCCCCCACGCCATCTCCCCCGACCTCGACCGGGCCAGGATCCACGACTTCGACGGCACGCTGGCGTCGCCGATGACCGCCCATCCGAAGGTGGACCCTCTCACGGGCGAGCTCGTATTCTTCGGTGTCGACCTGTTCGGACCACCCTTCCTGCGCTACCACGTGGTCGATGCCACAGGGCAACTCACCACCACGGAGCCGATCGACGTGCCGCGGGCCATGATGATGCACGACTTCGGGGTGACAGCCACCCGTGCGGTCTTCCTCGATCAGCCTGTGATCTTCGACCTGGCCCTGGTCGGCGAAGGGCGACGGCTGCCGTTCCGCTGGGCGCCCGAGTCCGGGTCGCGCATCGGCGTCATGCCCCGCAACGGCACGGGGGCCGACGTCCGGTGGACCACGATGGACCCGAGCTACGCCTTCCACGTGCTCAACGCCTTCGACGACGGCGACCGCACCGTCCTCGACCTGATCCGCTACGACGCCGCCTTCGAGACGGCGCCCGGCGAGGCGATCACCCGATCGGCCCCGGTCCTCTCCCGGTGGACGGTGGACCCGGTGGGCAACCGCGTGCACGAGGAGGCACTCGACGACACGCCGGTCGAGTTCCCGAGGATCGACCCCGCCGTCGCCGGGTCGCGCCACCGCTACGGCTACTGCGTCCGCACCGGCAGCGACGCCGAGCGTCCCTCCTTCGAAGGGCTCATCAAGTACGACTTCGCACGGGACGAGTCCGAGCGCTTCGACCCCGGCGCGGGCCGGTCCCCGGGTGAGCCCGTCTTCGTGCGCGCCTCCGACGGTGCGGGCGAGGACGAGGGATGGGTGCTCACGGTGGTGTACGACACCGCCCGCGACGCCTCGGACCTGGTGATCCTCGACGCCACGTCGTTCGGTGGGCCCCCGGTGGCGACCGTGCACCTTCCCGCCCGGGTGCCGTTCGGATTCCACGGCTCCTGGGTGCCGTCGGGCTCCTGAGCCCGGCCAGGTCGCAACCCCTCGCAGACGGCCGGGACGGACACGCGGTCCCAGGTGACACCAGGTGGGCCGCCGATCATGGGAAACTGGCTCTCACCACAAGGGCGCATACCCTGCGCCTCCGGCCGACGGCGCCCCTCGCCACGGCACCCCACACCCCCTCACCGTGACCACAGACGACCCCACACCGCCCCGCTCGTCCCGTCCCTCGGGACGTCCCGCGCCCCAGCCGACCGGCCGACCCCGCGGCACGACTCCCGGAACCGGCCGGCACGGCTACGACCCGAGGTTCGCCGGCCCCATCCTCGGTGGCGAGGTGGCGATCCCGACCAAGCGCGAGCTCCGGAAGTCGCGCCGGAGGCGTCGGACCCGGGGGGAGCGCATCCTGCGGACGCTGATCGGCCTCGTCGTCATCGTCCTCGTGCTCGTGGCCGCCGGCTACGGCTACTTCCGCTACCAGTGGGCCCAGGT
>CAZULR010000564.1:0-1822 GCA_964621235.1 uncultured Acidimicrobiaceae bacterium | reverse complement strand
ACCCGCTTGCCGGTCTCGACGGCATGACGGAACAGGGTGCCGAGCACCGGGCCCGAGGCGTGCTCGCCCTGGGCCCGCTCCCACGCACGGCGGACCTGGCCCAGGACCTCGGACTCCCCCAGGACGGCCGAGTCCAGGCCGGAGGCCACCGAGAACAGGTGATCGGTGACGTCGTCGTCGAACCGGATGGTGCAGTACCCGGCCAGGGCCTCGACGGACGTGCCGCTGACGTCGGCCAGGAACTCCTGGATCTCGTCGACGCCGTCGTGGAACCGCTCGACCACCGCGTAGACCTCGGTCCGCAGGCAGGTCGACAGGAGGACCGCCTCGGACAGGTTCGGCTGGTCGCGCAGGCGGCCGAGCGCCTTCGGGGTGTCCGTCTCGGTGACCGACACCCGGTCGAGCAGCTCGAGCGGGGCGCGCTTCTGCTCCAGGCCGACGACGATCACCGACACGGGCCGGCCGCCTCGCTGGTTGCCTGGTCGATTCGGTGGGTCACGTCACACTGCCTCGGTGTCTGGGCGTCAGCGTCCAGGTACGGCGCCCGGTTCGGCGCACACCCGTCCCCCGGCCCACCACCCTACCGATCCGGGGCCATCCGCCGGTCGGAGATGGACGCAGGGTGTCCCAGCTTCGCGGCTCCTGGGGGGGACCGCCAGTCGCCGACCGCGGGCGGTCAGCCCCGACCGCCCGGAGACAGCCCGACGGACCGGATGACCGGCATGGGGTCACCGGCCTCGAGGTCCATGCGGCGGGCCTGGTAGAAGCTCATCACCTGGAGCTCCATGCTGAGGTCGACGTAGCGGAGGAAGACCTCGGGGGGCACGTCGAGGACCCGCGGGGCGAAGTTGAGGAGCGACCGGACACCCGCGTCGATGAGCAGGTCGGCCACCCGCTGGGCGACGGGGGCCGGCGTGGTGATCACCCCGATGGTCAACGGCGTCGAGGCGGCGATCGACGGCAGGTCGTCCGGGTGGCGGACCTCGACGCCGTCGATCCGCTCCCCGATCACGGCCGGGTCGGTGTCGACGAGGGCGACGACCTCGAAATTGCGGGAGGCGAACCCCTGGCTCCGGGCCAGGGCCCGGCCCAGGTTGCCGACGCCGGCGATGGCCACCGTCCAGTCACGGTCGAGGCCGAGCTGGTGGTCGATCTGCTCGACGAGGAACGCCACGTCGTAGCCCGCGCCGCGGGTGCCGAAGGAGCCGAGGAGCGACAGGTCCTTGCGCACCTTGGCCGCATTGACCTGGGCGGCCGCCCCCAGCAGCTCCGAGGACACCGTCGACGTGCCGGACCGCAGCAACTCCTCGAGGATCCGCTGGTAGACGGGGAGGCGGGCCACGGTGGCCTCGGGGATCCGACGGCCGCCGGCGCCGGCCGGACCCGGATGGTGCTCGTTGTCGGGTTGCGGGGTCTCGGTCGGCACGGCCAGGATCGTAGGACGGCGGACGGGTGTCCGTCCTGTCCACCCTCACTCAGCGGCCGAGCTGGCGCGAGCGCTCGACGGCCGCGGCCACGGCCTCGATGAAGGCGGAGCGCACCGACTTGAACTCGAGCATCCGGACGGCGGCCGCCGTGGTGCCGCCGGGGGACGTGACGGCGGCCCGCAGCTCGGCGGGCTCCTGGCCCGTCTCGTCGAGCATCCGCGAGGCGCCGAGCAGGGTCCCGACCACCAACGTGCGGCTCACGTCACGGGTCAGTCCGGCGGTGACCCCGGCCTCGATCATGGCCTCGGCCACGAGGAAGACGTAGGCCGGCCCGGAGCCCGAGATGCCGGTCACGGCGTCGAGCTGGCGCTCGGGCACCCGCACCACGGTGCCCA
>CAZULR010000563.1:0-1831 GCA_964621235.1 uncultured Acidimicrobiaceae bacterium | reverse complement strand
TTCACGATGTTGATGAGCACCCCGGTGCCGAGCTCGAACCCGGCGACCGTGGTCAGCTTGGGAACCACGTGGACGTGCCAGTGGTAGGGCTCGGGTGCCCGGTACGGGGCGGAGTGGAAGACGAGGTTGTAGGCGATGTCGCCCAGTACGTCCCGCAGGCGGCCGAGGGCGATCTTGAGGGCCCGGCCGACCGCCAGCAGGTCGGTGGTGGGACTGTGGTGCAGGTGGGGGCCGTGGGCCCGGGGGATCACCAGCATCTCGTAGGGGGAGCCGCTCCAGAAGGGGCAGACCACCAGGACCTGCTCGTCGGAGTACACGACCCGGTAGCCCACGTTCTCCTCGGCGTCGACGGTCGTGCACAGCAGGCAGCGCCCGGCGAATCGGGCGAACCCGGCCTGCTCCTCCACCAGCTCGCGGGGGACGAACGACATCCCGAGCAATTGTCCGTGGGGGTGCTCGATCGAGGCACCGGCCTCGCGTCCGGCGTTCACGATGGCCTGGCTGTAGCGCAGGCCGGGGATGGCGGAGTGCTCGCCGATCCGGTCGCTGATGGCCCGCATGACGGCGCCGGTCTGGTCGTCGGTCAGCATCGACCACGAGTTCTGGTGGTCGGGGGAGAGGATGAGCACCTCGTGGATGCCGCCCGCCGTGGCCTGGGTGAAGACCGGCCCGCGGTTGGTGACGACGAAGGGCGCGTCGCCCTCGAACGCCGGATACAGGTTCGGGACTACGCGGACCCGCCACTGGCCGTCGGGACCCAGGGTCTCGAGCGTCGGCGGTGGCGATTCCTCGTTGCCCGGACAGAAGGGGCAGGGGCGGGAGGTGTCGGCCTGGATGGAGGCCATCCGCGGGGCGAAGGCACGCGGGCGGTTGGCGCGGTCGGTGCTGACCACCACCCAGCGTCCCGTCAGGGGATCGAGTCGGAGCTGGTTCATCGGAGAGGGACGGCGCTCCTCGGCATTCGTAGGTCCTGTGTCACCTGGTTGCCACCTCGGTATCCGTCGTCGATGCACGACTCGGGTCTTCGCCGAATGCACGTCATCGACCCGCGCCCAACCTAGCAATTCCCAGGCCGGGCGCGGTGCAACGTGCCGTCCGGGCCGGCATCCGGTGGGATGCCACAATCTCAGCGTGCCTTCCGTCGACCCGGCCCACGTGGCCCTGCTCGTGGCCGGGGTCGACGACAACTCGGCCGCCTACGACCTCGTCCTGCTCGCCCACGTGCTCAGTGCGCTCGTCGCCATGGTCGCCCTGGTGGTGGCCGGGGGGTTCGCCCTGGCGCTGCGGGGGGCGCTCGGTCGTGGCGGTCCGCTGCCCGTGGCCGTGGTCCGGTACTTCCGTCCCGGCGTCAACTGGGTGGGCCGGGTGCTCTTCCTGGTGCCGGTGCTGGGCGTGGCCCTGATCGCCATGAGCGGTGGTCAATGGGGGTACTCGGACGGGTGGGTGACCATCGGCCTGGCTGTCTGGGCGGTGGTGGCCCTCGTCGCCGAGGGCGTGCTGTGGCCGACCGAGCGGCGCCTGCAGGAGGTGGTGGCTACGCGGGAGGCCACGGTCGGGACGGCGCCGGGGGGGCCGGACGGGCAGGAGCCGCCTGGCGACCCCGCGGGGCTGTGCCTGCGATCGGGTCTGCTGGGGATCGGCCTGGCCGTCGTGCTGGTGGCGGTGGCGGTGCTGATGGTGGCCAAGCCCTGACTACGGTGCTGCGCCGTCGGGATCGTCCCGCCGGCCCGGACGGCGCACCAGCATCCTCACCCGGCCGGCCGGGCCCCCGTGAAGCGGCAGGGCAGGTGCTTGATCCCGCTGACGAAGCGGGAGACGGCCCAGTCGGGCT
>CAZULR010000562.1:0-1834 GCA_964621235.1 uncultured Acidimicrobiaceae bacterium | reverse complement strand
ACGTGGACAACTCGATGCGCATCGCCCAGGAGGAGATCTTCGGCCCGGTGCTGTCCGTCATCCCATACGACGACGACGCCGACGCCGTGCGCATCGCCAACGACTCGGACTACGGCCTCTGTGGCGGCGTGTTCACCGCCGACAACGACCGTGGCCTGGGCATCGCCCGCCAGGTGCGCACCGGGACCTACATGGTCAACTCGTCCATCCCGATCGACTTCTCGTCGCCGTTCGGCGGCTACAAGGACTCAGGCGTGGGCCGGGAGTTCGGCGAGGACGGCCTCGAGCTCTTCCTGGAGAAGAAGACCATCAACCTGCCCGCCGGCTGGACACCTCCGGCCTGAGCCGGCCGGCCGGCGGCCCCACCGGGGTGGTCGACCGGCGGGCGGACAGCCTGCAGCGGTGACGTCGGAACCACGGGGCGCCCTCCGGGACGCCCCGTGGTCGCGCCGGTGCGGTCGGTGGGAGCGGGCGCACCGGTCCCCGCACGGCGGCAGATGGGGGGTGTCCCGGATGTCCCGCGTCTGCGATCATGGTGCACTGATGACCCGCCCAGCCCGCCATTCCGGGGCGTCGTCCCGGCTCGTCGGGGTGGCCCGCCGATGACCCACGTCGCCGACCCGGTCCAGGTCGAGGCCGCCCCCGTTGTGGCGGTGCCGTCCGCGTCTCGCGGACGCACCATCGTGTTCGGCTACGTCCCGGCCCTCGACGGTATCCGTGCCGTGGCCGTGCTCGGCGTCCTGCTCTACCACGGAGGGGCGCCGCTCTCCACGGGTGGCTTCCTCGGGGTCAACATGTTCTTCGTCCTGTCGGGGTTCCTGATCACGTCGCTCCTCCTGGGCGAGTGGGCACGGCGCCTGACCATCCGCCTCGGACAGTTCTGGGTGCGTCGGGCCCGCCGCCTGCTGCCGGCCCTCCTCCTTCTCCTCGTCGGCGTCGCCGCCTACGCCCACTTCGTCGCCACGCCGGGAGAGTTCGCCTCGCTCCGGCTCGACTCCCTCTCGACGCTCTTCTACGTGGCCAACTGGCACTTCATCGTGGGTGGCTCGAACTACTTCGCCCAGTCGGCGCAGCCGTCGCCGCTCTCGCACATGTGGTCGCTGTCGATCGAGGAGCAGTTCTACGTGGTGTGGCCCCCGGTCGTCCTCGGCCTGCTGGTCGTGGGGCGTCGACTGCGACCCTCCCGACAGCTGTGGCCAGTGCTCGCCGTGGCCGTCCTCGGGGTCCTGGCGTCGGCGGCCGCCCTGCGGTGGGACTACCTCCACCACGCGGCGGTGACCCGCATGTACGAGGGGACCGATACCCGCTGCCAGGACATCCTCGTCGGCGCGGTGCTCGCCATCGGTCTCACGATGTGGGCCCGCAGGCGGCGGGCGCTGCCCCTGCCAGTCCCCGATCTGGCCGAGCTCGAGTTCGCCCGGGTCCACCCGTCCGCGGGCACCGCCGGGCTCGGAGCCGCCCCGCCGGCCCACCGACGTGACGTCCAGCGTCGCCGCGGGCCCAGTGCACGGCCCATCACGGCGTGGGAGCTTTCGAGTACCACCGCACGCCTTGCCGCCCAGGTGTTCGGCTGGGCGGCACTGCTCGGGCTCATCGCCCTGTGGGGGCGGCTCGACGGTCCGACCGGCTTCCTGTTCGCCGGGGGCGAGCTCCTCGTGGCCCTGGCCGTGGGCGTGCTCCTGTTCGCCGTGGTGACGTCGCAGGCCGGCAGCCTGTCGCGGGCGCTGGGCAATCCGGCGTTCGTCTACCTGGGCCGCATCTCCTACGGCGTCTACCTGTGGCACTTCCCCCTGTTCGCCCTGATGGACGCCGAGCGCATGCACCTCTACGGGCT
>CAZULR010000561.1:0-1844 GCA_964621235.1 uncultured Acidimicrobiaceae bacterium | reverse complement strand
CTGGTCAACGTCCCCGGGGCCAGCACGTGGTTCCGCGGTTCCGTGGTGTCGTACGCGTCCGAGGTGAAGTTCGACGTCCTCGGCGTGCCCGAGGGCCCGGTGGTCTCGGAGGGGGCGGCCCGGGCCATGGCCGAGGGGGCACGCCGGGTGCTCGGCGCCGATGTCGGGTTGTCGGTGACCGGCGTGGCGGGGCCGACCGAGCAGGACGGCCGGCCCGTCGGCACGGTGTTCGTGGGCCTCGCCCGCCCCGACCGCGGGACCGAGGCCGTCAGCTTCACCGTGCCCGGTGACCGCGACCGGATCCGCCAGTACGCGACCATCGCGGCACTCGACTTCCTGCGACGGTCGCTCGGCGCCCCGTCGGCCTGACCGACGGCCGGGTGCGGACCGGTCGGAGCGAGGCCCGGACCGGTCAGGGCCGGGTCGTGGTGGTGGCGACCGTGGGTGCCGCAGTGGTGGTGACGGCGGTGCCCTGTGGCGCCAGCTCCTCCCAGGTGTTGCCCGGCTGCAGGGTGATCGTCGCTCCACCCGCGGTGCGCAGCGTGGCTGGCTGGGTGAGGGACGACCTGGTCCACGTGCCGGTGATGGCGACGCCGTTGCGCAGCACGACGGCGGGGCCCGTCCCGGTGGCCGTGACCTCCACCTCATAGCCGCCCTCGTTGTTCTCGAGCCAGGGTCCGGTGTTGGTGGGCACGGTCAGGACGACCACGTTGGCCGCGGCCGTCTGGCTGCCGTCGAGCAGCTTGTCCGGGACGCCCGAGTAGGAGCGCAGGTAGGTCTTCGTGGCGGCGTTCCATGTCCAGGTGACGTCGGAGGTGGACGAGAACGGCACGTGGATGCTGGCACCGGAGCCGGGGACCGAGCCGGTCGGCGGGGCGGCTGAATAGGTGAAGATCGGAGCGGGTGGCGTGGTGTCCCCCGGGACGAGTGCCCAGGCCGGGGTGGTTGCGGTGAACGTGGAGTACGGGGCGTACCGTCCAGAGGGGTGGATCGTCACCGAGCCGTAGCCACCCTTCAGGATGTTCTCGTCCTGCAGCGGGGCATCGGACAGCAGGGCGAGCACCGGGTCGATCCCGCCCGCGTGCAGGAAAATCGGGTTGGACAGCTGCGAGAGGATGGCGACGTCCGGCTGGCGGGCCGACCGCAGGTCGCCGACGAGGGTCGACCCCTGGCACTGGAACACGGCGACGAGCCTCGTGTAGCTGCCCTCCACCGGCTCCTCGAAGACCACGTCCGCCTGGTTGAGGCCGGCCGACGGCCGGTCGGCCGTGTAGTTGCCGATCTTGACCGCCAACGCGGGACGGGCCGGCACCTTGCCGCCGGGTGCCGGCGCACCCGTCAGGGGGCAGGTGGCGGCCTGGACCGGGGCCTGGGTGCTCGTGGTCGTCGTCGCGGCCCTCTTGGCGGCCGACCCGTGGCCGAGGACGAGCGCGAGGACCACGCCGACCAGCACGACGACTGCGGCGCCGAGCACGTACCAGCGGGTCCTCGAGCTGCCGTCCTGTTGGGCGCGCAGCTCCTTGCGGGTCATGATGGTGGGCGGTCCCTGGCCGTCCGACGGCGGTCCGGCCCCGTCGCCGGAACCCGGACCGGGGGGAGGCGGTGGGGTCGCGTCGTCGTCCGGCATCCCGGTGACGCTAGTGCGATGGGAGGGGGTCGACGAGCGCTTCCGAAGATCCCACATCGAACAGACGTTCGGGTCTACAGTGGGGCCGTCGCACCGCAGTCAACCGCCGCAATGCAGTCGGCGTCGCACCGCAGGCGAGGGGGACCAGCCCGGGACGAAAGCCCCGGGACCCCTCCGGGGGAAGGGCGTCACACCCCAACCGTACGGTCGGCCGGGT
>CAZULR010000560.1:0-1844 GCA_964621235.1 uncultured Acidimicrobiaceae bacterium | reverse complement strand
CCGAAGGTGTAGTTGCGCACGTGGCCCATGTGGGCCGCACCCGACGGGTACGGGTACATCGTGAGCACGTACCAGGGCGGGCGTGGGTCATCCGCGTCCACCTCATAGGTGCCCTCGTCACTCCAGCGACGCTGCCACTTCTTCTCGATCCCGATGACGTCGTAGGCCCGTGCCATGGGGGCCGATCGTACCGGGCGCAGCACGGTCCCCCGGCTGGCACGGTCCGTGGGATCCACCGGGGGCGCCGACGCCCCAGCTGGTGCGTCACCCGTCTGCGGGTCGGTCCGTCAGCTGCCCGACGCCCGGGACGGCCCGCCGGGACTACCGGGACCGCCGCACCCGATCAGAACTTCGAGGTGATGCTCGACACGGCGTGACCGAGATCGGACACCATGCCCCGCACCGACGTCACGATGGAGCTGACGTCGGTGGTCTGGGAGGCCGGTGGGACCACGACGTTCACCGGGGTGTTGTAGTCGTCGAAGCCCACCGTCACGGTGGTGGCGGTGGTGGCCTGGCCCGAGTTCCCGGTCGGCAGTGTGCCGTCGAGCGCTCCGCCGATCAGGTCGGAGGCGACACTGCCGAGCGTGGCCCGGGACAGGTCGATGGAGGCCGAGATCTGCCGGAGGTAGCCGTCCGAGCCCACCCAGGCCGTGATCGGGACCGAGGTGCTGCCCAGCTGCTGGAGGACCTTGGCCACCTGCGCGCCGAGGGTCGAGCCGGTGCCGATGCCGGCCCGCGAGGCCAGCTCGGACAGCGTGACGGTGGTGCGGTACTCCGTTGTCTGGGTCCCGCGGAGATCGACGGCCCCCACGGTCGTCACCTGCCCGCCCACCGACGACAGGAGGCCGATCAGCTGCGACGGGTTGGACAGTACGGCGAGCGACGAGAGGTCGGGCGACGACGCGTCCTGCGGCAGGTCGGCCTTGACCCACCTGGTCCCGCCCGTGAGCGAGGAGATCGCCGGTGAGCCCAGATAGACGGAGGAGCCGTCTGTGACGATGTTGACCGTGTCGTCGCCACTGCCCACGTAACCGGCCAGTCCGGGCACGGAGGCGGTCAGGCGACCGGTGTGATGGGTGAGGTCGACCGCACCGGATCCGGTGACCAGCGTCGTGTCGTCGGACGCCGTCGCCCGGGTGGCCGACAGCGTGAAAGCCACCGAGGTGGCCGCGGCGGACGTGGCTGCGGCGGCGCCGAGGGACGAGCGGCCCGAACCCGGTGTCGGGCCGGTGCCGCCACCGAACGCACCGCCGAAGGCGGCGGCTCCGAGCGCCATCGCCGCGACCAGAGAGGCCACGATGGTGGCCACGGCGATCCGACGGGCCCCGCCTGCGGCGGGTGCCGGGGTAGCGGCCGGCGGCGTCGGACCGGCGGGCGGGAGCTCGGCGCTCACGAGTGGGCCGGCTGTGTCGACCGGTGCGAGGTCGTCGGCGGGGCGCAACATGAGTGCGGTACCGGTCGCCGTGCCCACCGCCGGGTCGTGCCCCACCACCGTCGTCGGCCCCGTGGCGACGAAGACCCCGTCGCGATACTCCACCGATTCACCCATCTGCGCCCCTTCGTCGTGTGTCGTTGGCGGTGACGCAGCTCGGGCCGTCGCTCGCGCGGCCCGGCGGTCGTCCGCCGGCGCACCATGGTACCGATGTGGGTCCCAGAATTATCGGCGCCCCCGTCCATGAACGCTCCGCCCGACGTACTTCAGGCGCTACATCCGCTCGGAGCGGATTCCGACCCGTTGGTCCGGACTGCTATCCTGAACCGGCCTTCGGGGGTATAGCTCAGTTGGTAGAGCGCTTGACTGGCAGTCAAGAGGTCAGGGGTTCGAATCCCCTTACCTCCAC
>CAZULR010000559.1:0-1845 GCA_964621235.1 uncultured Acidimicrobiaceae bacterium | reverse complement strand
GCGCCAGTGTCTCGCCGTCCCAGGCCGACACGTGCCCGTGCTCCTGGAAGACCTCCGCCAGCGCCAACATGCGGGTCGGACGGCCAGGTCGGAGCTCGTCGATGGCCCCGTCGCCCCCGACGTAGCTCGAGGCGTACAACCCGGCGTCGGGCACCCCCACCCGGAGGACGCCTCCCGGGGCCATGACCGCCAGGGCGTGCCGGAGTACGGCCATGCCCTCGGCCACCGTCATGTGCTCGAGCACATGCTCCAGGAACACGGCGTCGGCCGAGTCGTCGGAGAACGGGAGGGGGCGGCGCAGGTCCCAGGTGACGTCGGCGCGGGCCCCCACCAGGTCGACGTTCACCCAACCGGGCAGGTTGTTGCCACCCGAACCGAGGTGCAGGCGTAGCCCGCCGCGCGTCGACCGCTCACCGGCCCGGCGCCGGGCCAGCGGCACGGCGGCCGCGGTGGCCACCTGTTTGGCCCGCAGCCGCACCGAGGCGCTCATGAAGGGGCGCAGCAGGTCCGAGAAGGGGATGGTCGAGTTACCGCCGGCCGCCGCCTGTGCGTCCAGGTACGCCTGGAGGCTCATGCTCCCCTCGTCGGTGCCGCCCGTGGCCGTCCGCCGGCCTGCGTCGTCGAAGGTGCTCATCTAACGATTGCAGCACAGGAGCGCACGATGGGGCAATGGCCGGTACGCGGTGTGCGACACTACGGACCATGGCGCTCGTGGACGACCTGCGGCACATGACGGCAGCCTGGGACGCCACGCCTTCCCGGGTGGTGCTCGGCGCACTCGTCCGCTGGCCGCTCTATCCCCGGATCGGCGCCGTCGTCACCTACCGCGCGGCCTCGTGGTGCTGGGGCCGGGGGCTCCGTCCCGTGGCCCTTTGGCTGCAGGCGTCGAGCATCCGCTCGTCCGGCGCCGAGATCCATCCTGCGGCCCGCCTAGGGCCCGGCTTCGCCATCATCCACACCGTCGGCATCGTCGTCGGCCACGAGGTCGTGGCCGGAGAAAACCTGGTCCTGTACCACGGTGTGACCCTGGGCCACACCGGAACGGGCGACGGTCAGCCGGTGATCGGCGACAACGTCCGCATCGGCGCAGGCGCCAAGGTGCTCGGACCGGTCACCATCGGGGACGGAGCCTGGATCGGGGCCAATGCCGTGGTGCTCGGCGACGTGCCGGCCGGGGCCGTGGCCACCGGCACCTGGCGCGGGCCGACCGGCACGCCGGGCACCGCCTGACCGCCTCGGTCGCGGCGGTCGCCGACGGCCGTCGCTCCCCGGAACGGGATCACCAGGAGAGCGTCACCGGCCGGTCGTCGGTGAACCGGTCACCCTGGTAGGTCCACTGCTCGGCCGGGAAACGGGAGGACGGCACGAGAGTCATGGAGCCATGGGTGCCCGGTAGGTGGAACCGCACCACCACCGTCGCCGTGGCTCCCTGGTGGACGACGATCGGGGCGGCGACGAGCACGGTCGGTCCCTCGGCACCCAGCGCCGCGAGCGGACCCGCCCCCGCCATGGAGATGGCCGTCGCCGCCCCCGGCAGGTTGTCGGCCACAACGCCCTTGTAGTCGCCATAGGCCAGCGGCAACCCGGGGAACGGGCCGGCGACGAACTGCGATTCGCCGTCTGGCGTCCGGTTGGTCAGGGTCGTGGTCATCGTCACCGCGGTGCTCGACCCGTCGGTCCGTGTAGCGAGGTGCACCGACACCGGCAGGAACTGGTCGAGCTTGTTGCCACCCTGGTTGACGACGTTCACCGTCAGCGAGGACGGGGTCAGGGTGCCCGCGGAGCCGCTCGCCACCCAGGCGGCCTCCGCCGTCGGGTCCGACGACCACACCATCAGGTGCCGGC
>CAZULR010000558.1:0-1849 GCA_964621235.1 uncultured Acidimicrobiaceae bacterium | reverse complement strand
CCGACCACCAGGCCGGAGGCCCGCTCGGTCGGATCGAACGCGGGCTCGCCGGGGTGGTTCTTGATCTCGACGTTGACGAGCATCCCGGCACAGGCGTCGAGCGCCTCGGCCAGCAGTGGCACGTGCCGCGGGAGGTCGAGCGAGGCCAGCTCGTGGACGGGACCGACCCCGGGGATGACGGGATCGTGGTGAACGGCCAGGGCCCCGTCCGCCGTCATCCGCACGTCGAGCTCCACGCCGTCGGCTCCGCGCGCCCTGGCCAGGGTGAACGCGTCGAGCGTGTTCTCCCGGACGCCGGCGGAGGCGTCCGGGCTCCCGCGGTGGGCCTGGACCGCGGTGGAGTTGGTCACGCTACGCACTCCTTCGGACACCTGACGCGACAACGGGAATTCTGTGTCAAATCCCACGTAGAAGCCCCAAAACTGCTTGCAACGGTGGGGGGCGGTGGATACTCTAGTGAACGAACCCTGAACGGCCGGTGACACGTTTGGCGCCGAGCTATGTGAATGAAATCACAAGAGGGTCATTCGAACGGTTGAGTGGAGGAAATTGGCATGGCCCTCATGTGGAATCGCACGGTCGAGTGGGACGAAGACGACTGGCGGCAGTTCGCGGCCTGTCGAAGCACCGAACCCGATCTGTTCTTCCCCATTGGGACCACCGGCCCCGCCGTCGACCAGATCGAGTCGGCGAAGCGCGTGTGCCGGAGCTGCGAGGTGATGGACACCTGCCTCGATTTCGCGCTGGCCACCAACCAGGAGTCGGGCGTCTGGGGCGCCACCTCCGAAGAGGAGCGCCGCAAGCTCCGCAAGGCGTGGCTCGCCGCCCGCCGCCGCGCCTCCTGAGCGAGCTCGCGTCGCCCCACCCCGAGCGGAGCTGAGTTCCGGGGATCCCCCGCCACCGCCGGGGTCGGGACCCACCCGTCCGTGCGCCGCTCGGCGGTCCACTGCCCCGTGGCTGCCGGCTACTGGCCGATCGGCTGGGGATCCCTCGCCGGCAGTTCGATGACCACGAGGGTGCCGTTCTCCCCCTGTCCCCGGGTCCCGCGGTCGACCATGGTGATCGTCCCGTCGAGCTGGCTGCGAACCAGGTCGCGGACGATCGACAACCCGAGGCTCTGGGTCTCGTCGATGTCGAATCCGGCCGGCAGACCCGACCCGTCGTCCAGGACCTCGACGCGCAGCAGGCCGTCCTCGGCGGACAGGTCGACACGGATGGTGCCCGTGAGGTCCCGGTCGGAGGTGCCGTCGACCGCTCCCTCCGCTGCGTCGCCGGCCTCCACGGCCTCGAAGTCGAGGAAGGCGTGTTCGATCGCGTTCTGCACCAGCTCGGCCAGCACGACGGCGAGCGGTGTCGCCACGTCGGCGGGGACCTCGCCGAGCCCGCCGTTGACCTCGAAGGTCAGATGGCGGGACACGACGGAGTCCTTGGCCATCCGCAGCAGCGAGGTGACGATTTCGTCGAACGGGACCTGGTCACTCGGCTCCCGGGACAGGATCTCGTGCACGATGGCGATCGACCGCACCCGGCGCTCGGCCTCGAACAGGGCCACCCGGCCGCCGCCGGGGGGCAGTCGCCGGGCCTGCAGGCGCAGCAGCGCCGAGATCGTCTGGAGGTTGTTCTTCACCCGGTGGTGGACCTCGCGGATGGCGGCGTCCTTGGACAGCAGCAGCCGGTCGAGCCGGCGGACGTCGGTGACGTCGCGTAGCAGCACGATGCACCCGGTCACCTCGTCGGTCTGGACCAGGGGGATGCAGTGCAGCAGGACCGTCACGTCGGGACGGCGCTCGACCTCCTCCACCACCGGCAGGGCCGAGGCCAGCGCCCACTCGATGGCCGACTCCTCGAT
>CAZULR010000557.1:0-1855 GCA_964621235.1 uncultured Acidimicrobiaceae bacterium | reverse complement strand
CCCCCGTGCCGGTAGTACTGGGCCTCCATCGGCGTGTCGATGCGCAGTCGCGCCTCGAACTCGACGGTGCGGTCGCCGTCGGTCGCGGTCACCGCGACGGTTTTCGGGCTCACGGCCTCGTTGAGTGACCCGATCCCGGTGATGGCGAACACCTCGTGCCCGGTCAGGCCCAGCGATGCAGCGGTCTGGCCCTCCGCGTACTGCAGCGGCAGGACGCCCATGCCGATGAGGTTCGACCGGTGGATGCGCTCGTAGGACTCGGCGATGACGGCGCGCACCCCGAGGAGGCGGGTGCCCTTGGCCGCCCAGTCGCGCGAGGACCCCGAGCCGTACTCCTTGCCGGCCAGGACCACGAGCGGCACACCCTCGGCCTGGTACTGCTCGGAGGCCTCGAAGATGCTCGTCTCCCGGCCGTCGGGCAGGTGCAGGGTGATGCCGCCCTCGGTGCCGGGAGCCAGCTGGTTGCGCAGCCGGATGTTGGCGAAGGTGCCCCGGACCATGACCTCGTGGTTGCCCCGCCGTGTCCCGTAGGAGTTGAAGTCGACCTGGCGGACGTCGTGGTCGAGCAGGTACGTGCCGGCGGGCGTCGTCGGCTTGATGTTGCCGGCCGGCGAGATGTGGTCGGTCGTGACGCTGTCGCCGAGTTTGGCCAGCACCCGGGCACCGGTGACGTCGGTCACCGGGTCCGGCGTCATGGAGAGGCCCTGGAGGAAGGTCGGGCGGAGCACGTAGGTCGACGTGGGGTCCCACGAGAACGTGTCGCCGGTGGCCGTCTCGATGGCCTTCCAGCGCTCGTCGCCCTCGAACACCGAGCTGTAGCGCTCACGGAACATGTCGGAGGTCAGTGATGTGCGGATGGCCTCGGTCACCTCCTCGGGGCTGGGCCACAGGTCGGCCAGGAGCACGGGGTTCCCCTCCCGGTCGGTGCCCAGGGGCTCCGTGGTGAGGTCGAGGTCCATGGTGCCGGCCAGCGCGTAGGCGACGACCAGCGGCGGCGACGCCAGGTAGTTCATGCGCACGTCCGGATGGATGCGCCCCTCGAAGTTGCGGTTGCCCGAGAGCACCGAGGTCACCGACAGGTCGCTGGCCTGGACCGCCTCGGACACACCCGGCAGCAGCGGGCCCGAGTTGCCGATGCAGGTGGTGCAGCCGTAGCCCACCAGGTCGAACCCGACGGTGGCCAGGGGGCCGGTGAGCCCGGCCCGGTCGAGGTAGTCCATCACGACCCGCGATCCGGGGGCGAGAGTCGTCTTCACCCACGGCTTGGCGACCAGTCCGCGGTCCACGGCGTTGCGGGCCAGGAGGCCGGCCGCCACCATGACCTGGGGGTTGGAGGTGTTGGTGCACGAGGTGATGGCGGCCACCACGACGTGCCCGTCGCGGATCTCCTCGTCGGGCCGGCCGTCGAGTGCCGCCGGCTGGGCCTTGGGCGTGTGACCGAGCGCGGTGCGGAAGGCGTCGGCGGCGGTGTCGAGGGTGACCAGATCCTGCGGACGCGACGGCCCGGCGATGCTGGGCACCACGGTCGCCAGGTCGAGCTCGATCACCTCGGAGAAGACCGGCTCGGGGCTCTCGGCCGTCAGGAACATGCCCTGGGCCTTGGCGTAGGCCTCGACGAGGTCGACGTGGTGGTCGTCACGGCCCGAGAACCGGAGGTAGTCGAGGGTGACGTCGTCGATCGGGAACATCGCGCACGTGGCCCCGTACTCGGGGGACATGTTGCCGATGGTCGCCCGGTTGGCCAGCGGTACGGAGGCGACGCCGGGCCCGAAGAACTCCACGAACTTGCCGACCACCCCGTGCTTGCGCAGGACGTTGGTGATGGTGAGGACGAGGTCGGTGGCGGTGGTGCCGG
>CAZULR010000556.1:0-1856 GCA_964621235.1 uncultured Acidimicrobiaceae bacterium | reverse complement strand
GAGAAGGGCAAGAAGACCGAGGAGGAGCGGGACCAGGCCCTCGGCCGGGTCACCGGCAGCTCCGAGCTCGACGCCCTGCACGCCTGCGACCTGGTCATCGAGTCGGTCGTCGAGGACCTGGACGTGAAGAAACAGCTGTTCGGTGACCTCGACCGCATCACCGACGACCACGCCATCCTGGCCACCAACACCTCGACGCTGCCCGTCATCGAGATGGCCATGCAGACCGGGCGGCCGGACAAGGTCTGTGGCATCCACTTCTTCAACCCGGCGCCGGTCATGTCGCTGGTCGAGGTCGTCCGGCCCCTGACGGCCTCGGACGAGACCATCGCCGACGCCCGGGCCTTCGCCGAGTCCTGCGGCAAGACGCCCGTCGAGGTCAAGGACCAGGCGGGATTCATCGTCAACGCACTCCTCTTCCCCTATCTCAACAACGCCGTCCGCCTCTACGAGCAGGGCGTGGCCTCGGTGGAGGACATCGACGCGGCCATGAAGGGCGGCTGCGGCTTCCCCATGGGCCCGTTCGCGCTGCTGGACCTGGTCGGCCTCGACACGTCGCTGGCCATCCTCGACGCCCTCTACGACGAGTTCCGGGACCCGAACTACGCCGCCATGCCTCTGCTCCGACGCATGGTCTCGGCCGAGCAGCTGGGGCGGAAGTCCGGCAAGGGCTTCCTCGACTACCGGAAGTAGCCCGGGCACGCCGACGACGGCGGCCCTTGACGGAGCTGGTCGGTAAGTTCATACTTACCGTTAGTGAGCACTGACGGACTTGCCCTCGACGCCCTCGGAGACCCGACCCGGCGCGCCATCTGCGAGCGGCTCGCGCAGCACCCGGCGGCCGTCGGCGAACTGGCCGGGGACCTGCCGATCAGCCGTCCGGCCGTGTCACAGCACCTGAAGGTCCTGAAGGACGCGAACCTGGTCACCGACCGGCGTGACGGCAACCGCCGCATCTACCAACTCCATCCCGAGGGGGTCGAGGCGTTGCGTGACTACCTCGATCGGTTCTGGGGCACCGCACTGTCGAGGTTCGCCGAAGCCAGCCGTCCACGAGAGGAGCCACCCCATGGCTGAACCGACCAGTCCGCCCGTCCGGGAGACGGTCGTCGTCGACCTCCCGGTCGATCGAGCCTTCGAGGCCTTTACCGGCGACATGGGGAAGTGGTGGCCGCCCGAACACCACATCCTGGAGGGCGAGCTGGCCGCGATGGTCCTCGAGCCACGGGCCGGGGGACGCATCTACGACCGGGCCACGGACGGCTCCGAGTGTCCGTGGGCCCGGGTACTGGTCTGGGATCCGCCCCACCGACTGGTGTTCTCGTGGGACATCACCCTGCAGTGGACCGTCGAGACCGACCCGGAGCGGACGAGCGAGGTCGATGTGCGCTTCGTCCCCGAGCCACCGGGCCGGACGCGGGTCGAGCTGGAGCACCGCGACATCCACCGTCACGGCGACGGTTGGGAGGGCATGCACGCCGGTGTGGGGTCTCCCGACGGATGGGCCTCGGGTCTCGCCGGGTTCGCCGCGTACGCCGGCTCCGTCCGCACCGGTCCGTGATGCCGGCGTTCCTCCTCCGGCTGGTCCCGCCCCGCCCCGATTTCCCGCTCACCATGGACGACGAGGAGCGGTCCGTCATGGTGGACCACGTGGCGTACTGGACGAGGCTCACCGAACAGGGCCGCGTGGCCGCGTTCGGGCCGGTCGTGGACCCGGCGGGCGCCTACGGCATCGGCATCGTCGTGGCCGACGACCAGTCCGGCGCGGAGCGTCTGCGCGACGACGACCCGGCGATCCGCTCGTCACACGGCTTCCGGACCGAGATCCTCCCCATGGCCGCGCTCGTCACCCCGGC
>CAZULR010000555.1:0-1859 GCA_964621235.1 uncultured Acidimicrobiaceae bacterium | reverse complement strand
AGTCGTGCATGCGCCGTTGCGCCCACAGGGCGAAGAAGGCGGCCGGCAGGATCGACGCGTCGAGCTGGTCGCGGCCCGCCCCGCGGTGCATGCTGCCGGCGGTCGAGCCGCGCGCCGCCGCGTCGGTCATCTTGTCGAAAGTGAGCGCCATGGCGACCTCGGCCCGACCGGAGGACACGGCCCACGCCGCCTCCCGGAACGCGAACAACCCGGTGGCCGACGCGTTCTCGACGTGGGTCACCGGCAGGCCGGTGAGGCCGAGCTCCTTGACGGCCTTGACGCCCACCTGGTGCTGCAGCCCGAGGTAGCCGACGAACACCTCGTCGATGTCGGCCAGGGTCAGGCCGGCGTCGTGGAGCGCCAGCAGGCCGGCATCGCGCGCCAGCTCGGCGGCCGGCACGTCGCGGTAGGTGGCGAAGCGGAGCTGGCCGACGCCGGCGATCGCGGTGCCCTCGAACCTCATCCACCGGCCCCCACGGGGGTGAACCGGTAGATCACGACATCGTTCCCGTCCTCGTCCTGCCGGAGCGTCTCCAGGCCGAGCTCGAGCGGCATGCCGATCGAGAACGCACCCGGCGCGCCCATGAGGATCGCCTGGACGCGCGGTCCCTCGGCGAGGTCGACCTGGCCGACGGCGTACTCGCTCACCTCCGCGTCGGTCTTGGCGAAGAGCGGGACGTGCACCCACGTCCACGTGTAGAGCGTGCCGCCCGTGCTGAGCAGCACGTCGTCCGTTCCCTCGTGGAGGCACTTCGCACACACGAGCCGGCGTGGGTAGAACACCTCGTCGCACGCCGGGCACCGGCTGCCCCGCAGCCGGACGGGTGCGTCGTCGTCGTCGGTGACCTCGAAGTAGTCGGCGATCGGGATCCGGGACACTACGGGTCCTCGTGCCTGGGTGCGATGGTGAGCTCGATGCCGCTGCGCGCCTCGGCCTCCAGCACGAGGTCGCTCCAGTCGTGCTCGCCCAGGCCCCGTTCGACGGCGTCGGCCAGGAAGGCGAGCGCCGCTCCGGCGACGGGCGTCGGCACGCCCTGTGCCGCCCCGAGCTCGCCGATCAGTCCGGCGTCCTTCGCGGCGAGCCGCAAGGAGAACTCCGTCGGCCGGCCACGCGTGTTGATCCCCTCGATGCCGCGGTCGAGGAAGTAGTTGGAGGGACCGCTGAGCTTGACGATCTCGGTGGCGGTGCGCACGTCGATGCCCGCCGTGACGGCGAGCGACACCGCCTCGAGCGCCGCGATCGCCCCACTGAAGGCGAGCAGGCTGTTGGCCAGCTTCATGGTGGTGCCGGTACCGACCGGTCCGAGGTGGAAGGTCGCCCGCCCCAGCGAGTCGAGCAGCGGCAGGACGGAGGCGACGGCGTCGTCCTCGCCCCCGACCATGAAGACCAGCTTGCGGTTGGCCGCACCGACGTGCCCACCGGTGAGGGGCGCCTCGACGAAGCGGTGGCCGCTCCGGGCCAGCTGCTCGGCGATCGCCCGGTTGCTCTCCGGCAGGGTGGTCGACAGGTCGCACAGGACGGCACCGGTGGGCGCGGAAGCGGCCCACTCGGTGGCCACCGACGTGACCGTACGCGGATCCGGCAGGGAGGTGAAGGTGACTGCGCCGACGGCCGCCACGTCGGCGACCGAGCCCGCCCGGGAGGCGCCCTCGACCGCCTCCATGCGCCCGGGGTCGAGGTCGAAGACGGTGACCTGGTGCCCGTCGGCGACGAGGTTGCCCGCGATGGCGCCGCCGATGTTGCCCAGACCGATGACGCCGACCCCGCTCACCGACCGGTGCTCCCTGGTGCCGCCCACCCGCACATGCCCGCCATCCTTACCGAAAGTGGCACTACCATGCGCCGCGATGGATCCCGC
>CAZULR010000554.1:0-1867 GCA_964621235.1 uncultured Acidimicrobiaceae bacterium | reverse complement strand
CCGACGGGCTCGCCTGGCTCATCACGTGGTCCGAGCAGCTCATCGACCGGGTGGACGCGGCCGTGGGGCGGATCGTGGCTGCGTCGCCGCGCCGGGCCGACCTCGAGGCCACGCTCGGCTCGGGGGGCTACGCCGTCCTGGTGGACGGTCCGAAGCGGGCCTGTGCCGTGTCGAACGTGGTCGCCCCAGAACACCTCGAGATCCTCACCGACGACGCCGCGTCGCTCCTGGCCCACATCGACTCGGCGGGGGCGGTGTTCCTCGGGACGAACGCCCCGGCGAGCGTCGGGGACTACCTAGCCGGGCCCAACCATGTGCTGCCGACCAACCGGACTGCCCGCTTCGCCAGCGCCCTCCGGGTCGACGACTTCCGCAAGCACATCCACGCCGTCAGCCTCACCGACGACGCACTGCGCACCCTCGGCCCGGTGGTCGAGACGCTGGCCGAGACGGAGGGCCTGCCGGCCCATGCCCAGTCCGTCCGATTGCGGTGGCCCGGATGAGCGGCGGTGTGCCGCCCGTGCGCCCCGATCTGGTCGCCCTGGACGGTTACCACTCGGCCCAGGTCGACGTCGACGTCCGGCTGAACACGAACGAGTCGCCGTCGCCGCCGCCCGAGGCGTGGCGCCGCGAACTGGCCGAGGCGATCGGTGCCATCGACTTCAACCGCTACCCCGACCGCGAGGCCATCGCCCTCCGCCAGGCCCTGGGCGACAGCCACGGCGTCGGCATCGACGAGGTCTTCTGTGCCAACGGGTCCAACGAGGTGCTGCAGTGCCTGCTCCTTGCCTACGGCGGCCCGGGCCGGACCGCCGCGCTCTTCGAGCCGACGTACACCCTCCACCGCCAGATCGCCCGGATCACCGGCACGACCGTGGTGGCGGGCGCCCGACGCGACGACTTCGCCCTCGACCTCGATGTGGTCGCCGAGGTGGTGGCCGGATCCGAGCCGGTCCTCACGTTCCTCTGTTCGCCTAACAATCCGACCGGGCGGGCCGACTCGCCGGAGGACGTGGCCACGATCGCCGGCCTGGTACCCGGCCTGCTGGTGGTCGACGAGGCCTACGGGCAGTTCGCCCCATCGACGGCCCTGGCGCTGCGCGCCGGCGACCCGGTGGCCTACCGGAACGTGGTGGTGGTCCGAACCTTCTCCAAGACCTGGTCGATGGCCGGAGCACGGCTGGGGTACCTGGTGGCCGACCCCGAAGTGGTCGCCGCCTGCGAACTGGTCGCGCTCCCGTACCACCTCGACGCGGCCAAGCAGGTCGCCGGACGGCTGGCGCTGCGCTACGTCGACGAGATGGAGCGCAGGGTGGCGACCGTGGCCGAGGAGCGCGGCCGGATCGCCGCGGCCTTCGCCGAGCTCCCCGTGCAGACCTGGCCCTCGGACGCCAACTTCCTGCTGTTCCGCCCGACGGGCAAGCCGGCCCGTCAGGTGTGGACCGAGCTCGTGGACGCCTCGGTGCTCGTGCGAGACTGTTCGTCGTGGCCGGGCCTCACCGGCTGCCTGCGGGTGACGGTGGGGCTCCCCGAGGAGAACGACCGGTTCCTGGCCGCCCTGACCGAAAGCCTGCGATGAGCACTGCCGATTCCTTCACGCCCCGCCGAGCCGCCCGGGTGTCCCGGGCCACCAAGGAGACCTCCATCGAGGTCTCGGTCGACGTCGACGGCACCGGTGCTACCGACATCAGCACGGGTCTGCCCTTCTTCGACCACATGCTGAGCCAGCTCGGTCGGCACGGTGGCTTCGACCTGACCGTGGCCGCCACCGGCGACCTCGACGTCGACGCGCACCACACGGTGGAGGACGTCGGCATCGCGTTGGGCGGCGTGTTCGCCGAGGCGCTCGGCGACAAGGCGGGCGTAC
>CAZULR010000553.1:0-1869 GCA_964621235.1 uncultured Acidimicrobiaceae bacterium | reverse complement strand
CCGGCAACCTTCCGGCAACCGATCGCTCAAGGTCGCACCCCGCCCTTCCGATAGTTCCTGTGCGGCCCACGTGGCCATGAAATGCACTGAAGGACCACAAGGGACCGGAGAGGGCCGATGAACCGAGCGATCACGACGGCACGCCAGCGCCACACGTGCGACTCGTGGAACCCGAACGGCCCGGTGACGGACCCGACTGCTCTCCGAACGGTGGGAGACGAGATGACAGGAGCAAACGGATGGCACGCCTGACCGTAGGACTCGACATCGGCACCAGCGGAGTCCGCGCCGCCGAGATCGATCTGTCGAAGTCCACCCCCGTCCTCCTCACCTACGGCCAGGTCGGCCTTCCCCCCGGCTCGCTGGTCGACGGTGAGATCCGCGACCCCTCCTCGGTGACCGAGGCCATCCAGAAGCTCTGGAAGAACGGGCAGTTCTCCGGGACGTCCGTCATCGTCGGCATCGCCGGCCTCCGGGCCATCACCCGCGAGATCGACCTCCCCTACGTCCCCGACGACGAGATCGACAGCGCCGTCCGCTTCCAGTCCGAAGAGGTCATCCCCTTCCCGCCCGAGCAGACACTCCTCTCCTCGCAGGTCCTCGCCGACTACACCAACGACGAGGGCGGCCGCATGCGCCGCGTGCTCGTGGCCGCCGCCCACGTCGACCTGGTCAACGGCGTCATCGACGTCGTCGAGCGGGCCGGCCTCACGGTCGAGGGCGTCGACCTGATCTCCTCGGCGCTGGTCCGTGCCCTCGGGGACACGGGATCGCCGTCCGAGGCCAAGGACGCATCCGCAAACGCCGCACCGACGGCCGAGCAGCCTGAGGCGATCGTCTCCATCGGAGCCGGGTTGACCGTGGTGGTCGTGCACCAGGGCGGCCGTCCCCAGTTCGTCCGCACCATCGGCTCGGGCGGCAACGCCACGACGGCCGCCATCTCGGCCGCCCTCGACATTCCGATCGTCGACGCCGAGACGGTCAAGTACCGCATCGGCGAGGACAACCCGCAGATCCAGGCGGCCGAGCGCGTCGCCCAGCCCAGCATGCTCGAGCTGACCGAGGAGATCCGCAACTCGATCCAGTACTTCGCCTCGCTGCCCGACCGGCTGCCCGTCTCCCGGGTCAAGCTGACCGGTGGCGGCTCGGAGCTCCACGGCCTGGCCGAGATGCTGGAGGCCAAGGTCCGCATTCCCGTCACCTACGGTTCGCCCTTCGACCGGCTCGACACCTCCAGGCTCGACCTCGCCCCCGAGCAGGCCGCACAGGTAGTCCCCGTGCTGGCCTCCCCCATCGGCCTCGCCCTTCCGGAGCCCGACGACACGGTCAAGAAGTTCAACCTCCTCCCTCCCGAGATCGCCCAGAAGGCGCGGATCAAGCGGATCCAGGAGCGCACCCTCATCGGCGCGGTCGCCGTCATCGTCCTCCTGGTCCTGTTCGGCGGCTGGAAGTTCCTGCAGGTCCACAACGAGCAGAACAACGTCAACCAGCTCAACTCATCCATCGCGTCGCTCAACGCCCAGGTGCCGAAGTACAGCCTGGTCGTGGCTGCCAACGAGGCCTACACCAAGGGCCTGGCCCGGCGGGCGTCCGTGCTCAACCAGGCCATCGACTGGCCGCTTGCGCTGAACAGCCTCATCTCCATCACACCGGCCAAGGCGTCGGTCCTCACGTTCAACGGGAGCGAGCTCACGGCGACCGGCACCACGGGCACCACGGGCACCTCGGCCGCGAGCGCCGGCGCCGCCGCTTCCTCCGGTTCGGCGACGGGCACACGGTCGGCCGCCATCGGCACGATCAGCCTCGACGTGAATGGGCCCGGTCCGAGCCTCTCGATCTCCGAGGCCTGGATCAACGCCATCTCGACGT
>CAZULR010000552.1:0-1869 GCA_964621235.1 uncultured Acidimicrobiaceae bacterium | reverse complement strand
CGGGACGGCGCTCCGAGATACCGGGCGGCGCCGAAGGCGTAGACCGCCGAGTCGGCGCCGAGCAGGAAGTAGCCCACCCCCTGGGCCGAGGGGGTGGCGGCGACGATCGGCGCCGACAGTGCGACCCCGCCGAGGGAGCCGAGGAACGGTGCCCCGAAGGCGAACACACCGCCGTCGGCGGCGACGAGCCAGTAGCCCCCGCCGTCCGGCGTGGGTGCGATGCCGACGATGGGGCGATCGAGCAGGGTCGCGCCGGTCGAGCCGCGGAAGGTGGCGTCGCCGAAGGCGAACACACCGCCGTCGGCGGCGACGAGCCAGTAGCCCCCGCCGTCCCGCGTGGCCGCGATGCCGACGACCGGCTGGTCGAGGACCTGCCCGCCCATCGAGCCGTAGAACCCGGCGTCCCCGAAGGCGAACACACCGCCGTCGGCACCGACCAGCCAGTACCCCTTCCCGTCCGACGTCGACGCCATGCCGACGATCGGTCGGTCGAGCACCCGGTTCGCCATGGAGCCGTAGAACCCGGCGTCTCCGAAGGCGAAGACGCCACCATCGGTGGCCGTGAGCCAGTACCCCCGGGAGTCCGGCGTGCGGGCGATGCCGTCCACGGACCCGTTGAGCGGCGGGGTGAGTCCACCGGCGATGCACTGGCCGAAGAGGAACTTGTCGCATCCGAGGAACGCCGCTCCACCCACGCTGTTCACCGATCCCGTGGGGGACGTGATCCAGTAGCCGGGGCAGGCGCCGTTCGCGGACGCGGCCATCCCCGACGAGGTGTCGGAGAGCGGATGGCCCAGTTCGTCGAACGACCGGACCGTCCCGAGTGCCACCGTCGAACAGTTCGTCGGGGGTGCGGGCTCCCCGGAGCCCACGTTCAGCAGGCCCCCCGCACTCGCCCCCACCGGTCCCGAGCCCGTGTCCTGACCCGTGGCGCTGGCGCCGAAGACGGAGCCGATCTCCAGATACTGACCGGGCGGCAGGGGTACGAAGAACGTCCCCGTCCCGGGCCAGTTCACGTAGACGGAACCCAGGGTCCACGGCTCGTCCGACAGGTACTCACCCCAGGTGGCGGCTCCGTTCCGGAAGACGGTGCCGTGGGCGTCCGAACTGGACCCGGAGTAGGTGAACGTCAGCCCCGTGCTCCACCCCTGGACGCAAACGGACTCGCCGTCGGCCGACGCGCAGACCGGGGCCGGCGATGTCCGGGTGACGGACGCCGCCTTGGCGCCGGGACACGCGAGGACGAGCACCGACATCGTTCCGGTCACCACCAGCGCCAGTCGGAGTAGCGCCCGGGGCGCGATCTTCCACCGAGCGTTCACGCGGTGAACGTACCCGTGATCCCGGCCCCCACCACGCAGCGCTCGCACGCGGTCAGCTCTTGAACAGGAATTCGGCCTCGTCGTCATCGACGAACAGCCGCAGCTCCTCGACGAGCAACGGGTATCCGTCCAGGTGGGGGTCGGCGCCGACCAGGTCGACGGCCAGCGCCCGCGCGTCGACGACGAGGTCGCGGTCGGACAGCAGGCGGGCCAGCTTGAGGTCGGAGCGACCCTTCTGGCGGGCGCCGAGGATGGTCCCCTCCCCCCGCAGGCCGAGGTCGACGTCGGCCAGTTCGAACCCGTCGGTGCTTCGCTCCATCGCTTCGAGACGGGCGGCGGCCTCGGGCGAGTCGGCCTCCGACAGCAGGAAGCACCAGGCCGCCGCCCCACCCCGGCCCACCCGGCCGCGCAGCTGGTGGAGCTGGGCGATGCCGAAGCGGTCCGCGTCCTCGATCACCATGACGGAGGCATCGGGCACGTCGACCCCGACCTCGATGACCGTGGTGGCCACCAGGACGTCGAGGTCCCCCGACCGGAACGCCTCCAT
>CAZULR010000551.1:0-1877 GCA_964621235.1 uncultured Acidimicrobiaceae bacterium | reverse complement strand
TCCTGATCATGACCTTCCTGGCCAGCCGATGAGCGCGACCGCCGACGTGCTGCCCCCTGGCTTCGGTGAGCCCGACGCCGAGGACCTCCGCCAGGCGGAGTTCCCACCGGTGATGCCCATCGGCATCTCGACACTGGCGCTGATCGTGACCGGTGGAATCGTCGTGGCCGCACAGTACGGTCGGCCCACGAAACTCACCGTCCCGGTGGTCCTCCTGGGACTCGCCGCACTCCTCCTCCTGGTGAACGTCGTGCTCGTGGTCCGGATCAAGGAGTTCGCCCGCCCCGTGTTCCACCGCGTCCTCGGCTGGGCGCTTCTGGCGTACGCCGTGATCGCCGGGATCCTCGAATACGTCTTCCTCTACGACCACACCCCGGGTCGCGAGCTCGCCCTCTTCAGCGCCATGCTCGTGCTGTTCGCTCTCGACGTCCCGCTGATGCTGTCGTACTCGGTGGCCCGCTGGCAGCCGCCCGACGCCACCTGACACGACGCGCCGCCCGGCAAGGTCACCGGGCAGGTGGGCGGCAAGCAGCCCAACGCATGCTCCCCGGGACACGTTCGTCCCGATCCAGGAGCACGCATGCAGCGTCCCACCGTCATCCCCCCGCCACCCCGCCCGCTGCGCCCCGTCGGGGCGAGGGTCGAGACGGCGGTACCCGCGCCCGACGGCCCGAGCCTCCACATCGTCGAATGGGTCGACCCCGTCGCCGATCCGCACGGGATGCATCCGTGCAGTCGCTACGTCGAGCTCTACTGGTTGGGCGTCATCGGCCCGAGCACCACCTGGCTGCTCCGCCGGCTGACCTACGGCCTGGAAGTCCACGGCGACGGTTTCGACCTGCACCTGCCCGAGACGGCCCGCTCCCTCGGGCTGGGCGACAAGATGGGCAAGAACTCGCCGTTCCGCCGGGCGCTGGCCCGATTGATCACCTTCGAGCTCGCCCGTCCCCACGGTCCGGGCGGACTGGCCGTGCGCCAGCACATCCCACCGCTGCCGCTCCGGCACCTGAGCCGGCTGCCTGATCCGCTCCAGCGGAGCCACCGGCGGTGGGTCGCCGAGCAGGCCCTGTCCGAGCCGGAACAGATGCGAAGGCGTGCCCGGCGGCTGGCCGCCGGCCTGGCCGGGGCCGGCCACGACCGGGCCACCATCGAACGGCGGCTCGGAGAATGGCGATTCCACCCGGCGGTGGCGTTCACTGCCGCGGCCGAGGTCTGCGCCACGGTTCCGCCGGTGTCGCCGGTGTCGCCCGATGACGGCATGTGACGTCACGGGGAGCGGCACCGGATCCGGGCGTCCGCTACCCGGGCTCGGCCTCGTGTCCCGCCGGGGTCAGGCCCCAGTACGTGTCGATGGGTTGGATCTCACCCTTCACGACCTTGTCGATCATGCGGCAGATCGGGAGGTCCAGATCGTGCCGCTCGGCGAGCTCCAGGGCGACCTTGGCGGTGTTCACGCCCTCGGCCACCATGTGCATCTCGTCGAGGATGTCCTCGAGCTGGCGCCCCTTACCGAGCTGCTCGCCGACCTTGCGGTTGCGGCTGTGGGGACTGACGCAGGTGGCGATGAGGTCGCCCATCCCGGCCAGGCCGGCGAAGGTGGCCGGCTTGGCCCCCATGACCTCGCCCAGGCGGATGAGCTCGGCAAGACCCCGGGACATGACCGCGGCACGGGTGTTGTCGCCGACCCCAAGCCCCTCGCCGATACCCGCAGCGATGGCGATGACGTTCTTCAGTGCCCCACCGAGCTCGCAGCCGATCACGTCGTCGTTGATGTAGACCCGGAACACCCCCCGGGTGAACACGGCCTGGATGGCGCTGGCCACCTCGAGGTCCTCGGTGGCGATGACCGCGGCGGCGGCCTTGCCGGCCAGGATCTC
>CAZULR010000550.1:0-1880 GCA_964621235.1 uncultured Acidimicrobiaceae bacterium | reverse complement strand
GGACGAAGCGTCGTTGGGATCCCAACATCCAGAAGGTGCGCGCCGTCGTGGACGGTGCCCCCAAGCGCGTGCACGCCTGCACGTCGTGCATCCGGTCGGGCAAGGTCACCAAGCGCCCGATCCGCTCCTTCCCGGCCTAGCCGCCCGGCCCCACCCGGGCCGACTCCCCGGCGGTCGGTGGCGCCCACGTCGTCTGACGTGGCCCCGGCTCAGAACCGGTGACGCCACCCGGCCACCGGCAGTGGCGCCCCATTGAGGATCCGGTGCGCCGCACGGTCGGTGCACCAACCGACGTCGAGCGGCGCCCGGAGTCCCTCGGCCCGGAAGGCCGCACGCAGCCGATCGGGATCCGGCGTGGCCAGCACCAGCTCGTAGTCCTCGCCCCCCGACACCGCGTCGTCGCGGGTGGCGCCCTCGGCCACGAGGTCCGGTCCCACCTCGAGCTCGACCCCCACACCTGACGCCTCGGCCAGGTGGAGGACGTCCGCGGCCAGCCCGTCCGACACGTCGATGGCCGCACGGGCGCCGGCCTCCCGGGCCACCCGTCCTTCGCGCAGCCTGGCCACCGGGCGTCGGTGGGCGGCCGTCAGGGCATCGGTCAGCGCATCGGAGGCCGACGCCCCGGGGCCGCCCAGCAGGCGCAGACCGGCGGCCGACGAGCCGAGTGGGCCGGTCACCAGCAACCGGTCGCCGGGGCGTGCACCGGACCGGCGGAGCGGTGGCGCACCCGCCGGTGCCGGTCCGACGGCCGTGACGGACACCACCAGGACGGGCGCCGCCGACAGGTCGCCGCCGACGACCGCGCACCCGGCCGCCGCCGCCGCCTCGGCGACGCCGTCCCCCAGCCGCTCGATCGGGAACCCCACCGGCGCGGCGACTGACAAAAGGACGTGGGTGGGGGTGCACCCCATGGCACCGACATCGGAGACGGCCACCATCAGGGCCTTCCAGCCGACGTCCTCGGGCGAGCACGTGGCGAGGTCCACGTGGACGCCCTCGACCACCAGATCGGTGGCCAGCACCACCGGCGCGCCGCCCGGGAGGGTCACCACCGCGGCATCGTCGCCGATACCCAGGTCACCGGCGGGAAGGCGTCCGCCCGCCGCCTCGAACCGGGCCCGCAGGGCGTCGATGACGGCGAACTCGTCCCGTCCGGTCGTCATCCCGGAACCGTCCCGCTGGGAGGCCGGACGCCGCACCGACGGCGGGCGTGGGACGGGGCCGAATTGGGTGTGGGCACCCGACCTGCCTAGCATTGACCCTGGCCCGATCCCACTACAATCGGTGGGTCGTGCTGACCGCCACGACGCGGATCCACAGACACGTGGCCGGGGACCCCGAGGGGTCGTCGGCCGACCGAGGAGGAAGAACCAGCCCATGCCCCCCACCGAGCACAAGAAGCTGATCGCATGGGTCGACGAGGTCGCCGCCCTCACCGGGCCCGACGAGGTCGTGTGGTGTGACGGGTCCGCCGAGGAGTACGACCGCATGTGCCAGCTGCTGGTGGACAACGGCACGTTCACCAGGCTCGACGAGGCGAAGCGCCCCAACAGCTACTGGGCGCACTCCGACCCGGGCGACGTCGCCCGTGTGGAGGACCGGACCTACATCTGCTCCGCCGACGAGGCCGATGCCGGCCCGACCAACAACTGGCGTGACCCGGCCGAGATGCGCGGCGTCCTGACCGAGCTGTTCCGGGGCTCGATGCGCGGCCGGACGATGTACGTGGTGCCGTTCTCGATGGGCCCGCTCGGCTCCAACATCGCCCACATCGGCGTGGAGATCACCGACTCCCCGTACGTGGCCGTGTCGATGCGCATCATGACCCGCATGGGGCGCGGCGCCCTCGAGGTCCTCGGCACCGACGGCGAGTTCGTGCC
>CAZULR010000549.1:0-1884 GCA_964621235.1 uncultured Acidimicrobiaceae bacterium | reverse complement strand
ATGTTCGTGGTGTACGGCTGCTCCGCGTAGAACGGCAGCAGCCACCAGGCCGCCAACCCCAGGCCGAGCGCGCCGGCCACCGCCGACCACGCGAGTCGCCTGACCCATCGGCGTCGTGCGAGCGCGGCGCGCACCCCTCCGGTGACCATCCGGGGGAGGTCGGCGTCGAGGACGAGCCAGACGGCGGCGCCGACCACCGCGAAGATGGCGGGGATCAGGTGGCAGAGCAGGGTGGCGGCGAACAGCACGGCGGCCAGCGCCCGGTGTCGACCGGTCCGCAGCCCCGAGGCCACCACGCCGAGGAAGAGGAGCGACAGCGAGAGGCTGAGGGAGAAGGAGAACTCGCCGGCGAGCGTGGACAGCAGGTTGCCGCCGTAAATCGAGAAGCTGGGCTCGAAGAGGAACGGCAGGGTTGCCGCGGCCAGGCAACCCGGGCCCGGATCGCGCAGTCCCGCAAGTTTGGCGAAGGCCCAGGCACACAGGGGGAGCAGGAGGCTGCCGAGGACGGTGACGAGCTTGAAGGCGACGTCGTAGGTCACGAACGCGTTGAACAGGACGGTGACCAGACCGGGCAGCGGGAAGTAGAACGTGTAGAGGGGGAAGCCGTCGTACCAGCCGGGGTCCCATCCGGTCACCCGGCCGTGGGTGAGCAGGTTCGACTTCAAGAACGCCGGCAGGGCGACGTGCGCACCCGTGTCGCCACCGGCCGTCGTGGTGTTCGAGAACAGCAGGTCCGGGTGCATCTGGGTCAGCACCACCACGATGACGCCGAGGACGGCCGCTGCGCTCGCCCACTGCGGCCAGGCGGTCCGGCGGGTCATCCGCACCCACCACGGCGCGCCGATCGGGCTGCGGACCGCACGATCGCCAGGGGACGCCTCCACCCCCGGCGGGGGCACGACGGGCGGTTCGGCCCGGGCATCGTCGACCGCCGTGGCCCCGTCGGCGTCACCGAACTCTCCGGGCGCCATGTCAGCCCAGGCCTCGGACGCCGACCAGGGCCGGCAGCACGACCGCGCTCAGCGCCAGTGCGTTGAACGACGCGTGCGCGACCATGTTCATCCCGAGTCGGCCCGTCCGATAGGACACCGCGCCCAGGACGACCCCGAACGCCGCCAGACCCAGCAACTGCAGCGACTCGGCGTGGGCCAGCCCGAAGAGCACGCCACTGACCACGACGGCCAGGCAGGGCCCGACCCAACGGCCCCAGCGACCGAACAGGCGGGCCAGGGCCCGCAGCAGCACGCCTCTGAAGAACAACTCCTCGAAGAACGGCGCTCCGACCACCGTGGCCGCCACGATCAGCCAGTAGGCCACACCGTGCGATCCACCGGTCAGGCGTTGGGCCGGCGCCGAGAATCGCTGGTTGAAGTCGTGGACGTGGGGCCGGATCGGGATGTAGACGAGAGCCACCAGGAATTGGCCGGCCACGCCGATCGGGACCCCGAGCAGATCGATCCACCGGAAGCGGAGTCCGACGTCGGCCACGAGGCGCTTGGACCCACGCAGCCGGCTGGCCAGGACTGCCGCCCCGAAGAAGCCTCCCCACAAGCCGAAGAGGGTCGACAGCACGTACCACGTCGGCGGCTCGGCGAGCTTCGACAAGGCGGTCAGCTGGTGGTATTGGCCGGCGAGGGCGGCGGCGATCCCGACGAACACCGCCGCCAGCACCTGGCCGCCGAGGAACCCCAGCGCGGCGTACAGCAGCCACATCCAGGCAGCCGGCCGGTCCGCCGGGCTGGCCCCGGCGTCGAGCTGCAGTCCGAGCGAGACGTCACGCGAGGAGGAGCGGCCGGCGGGCCGGCCCTCGACAGGTGCACCGGATTCGAGTGTCGTCTGGGGTGGTGCGCCCGGTCCCGCGGCATCCACCGCCTGTTCGGGCCG
>CAZULR010000548.1:0-1887 GCA_964621235.1 uncultured Acidimicrobiaceae bacterium | reverse complement strand
GTGTCCGAGGTGCTGGAGGAGGCCCACGAGATGGTCGAGCACGGCTGGATCGACGCCGCCGCCTTCCGGAACTTCGTGTTCACCAATCCGGCAAGGTTCTACACGGGCACCAATCCCTCCTTCTTCGAGGGAACCGTCGTGGAGTCCGCGGTCGCCGGACTGCTCGGAGGGGCGTGACGTGCTCGATCTGATCATCCGAGGTGGATCCGTGGTGGACGGTACCGGTGCGCCGGCCCGCCATGCAGACGTGGCCGTGTCCGACGGGCGCATCGTGGTCGTCGGCGACGTGGCCGACGAGGCGGTCCACACCATTGACGCCACCGGAATGGTGGTGTGCCCGGGGTTCGTCGACATCCACACGCACTACGACGCCCAGCTGTTCTGGGACCCGACGGCTAGCCCGTCGGTCCAGCATGGGGTCACCACCGTGATCGGCGGGAACTGTGGCTTCTCGATCGCCCCCCTGGGCCCGGGCGACGACGAGTACGTGCAGTCCATGATGGCGGTGGTGGAGGGGATGCCCCGGGAGGCGCTCGAGGGCGGGGGGCCGTGGACGTGGGGCAGCTTCGCCGAGTACCTCGACCGGGTGGACGCCGGCCTGGCGGTCAATGCCGGATTCCTGGTCGGACACTCGACCGTCCGTCGGGTGGCGATGGGGGAGGCCGCCTCGTCCGATCGCGCCGGACCGGATCAGCTGGCCTCCATGGCACGACTGGTGGCGGAGTCACTCGAGGGCGGTGCGCTCGGATTCTCGTCCTCCCTGGGGGAGGGGCATCTCGACGGCGACCATCGCCCGGTGCCGTCGAGCTGCGCGGGCCTCGACGAGTTCGTCGTGCTGGCCGGCGTGCTGCGTGACCACCCGGGCACCACTCTGGAGTTCATCCCGTCCATCGGCCCGATCCCCGACGAGCGGGTCGAGTTGATGGCCGACATGTCCCTGGCCGCCGATCGCCCGTTGAACTGGAACCTGCTCGGGAGCCTCTCGAGCGAGGAGATCTGGGAGGAGCAGCTGCGTGCTTCCGACGCGGCCGCGGCCAGGGGTGCCTACGTGGTCGCCCTGGCGCTGCCCGACATGATGCGCATGCGGTCGAACACGATCCTGCCGGGACTTCCCGGATGGCGTGAGGTGATGGCTCGCGACGCGGCCGGTCGACGCGCCGCCGCGGCCGACCCCGAGACCCGGGCCCGACTGCGGGCCGGGGCCGCCAAGGTGGCGGAGCGGGCCATCGGAGTCCTCACCGACTTCTCGCTCATGGAGGTGGCCGATCCCGGCTCGGCGTGGGTGGGTAGATCGCTGGGCTCGATCGCCGAGGAACGTGGGACCGACGTGATCGACGTGCTGCTCGACGTGGTCCTGCCCGCCGACCTCACGCTCTACGTGGTCCTGCCGTCGTTGACGCCGTCACTCGGGCGGTCCGACGAAGGGTGGGCGGCGCGGGTGGCGGTGTGGAAGGACCCGCGGGTGCTGCTCGGCGGCTCTGACGCGGGGGCCCACCTCGACTTGATGTGCCATGCCAACTACCCGACCCGGGTGCTGGGGGAGGTCGTGCGGGACCGCGGCCTGCTCGGCGTGGAGGAGGCGGTGGCCATGATGACCGACCGCCCGGCCCGCCACTATGGGCTCCGTGACCGCGGCCGGGTGGCCGAGGGCTGGCACGCCGACCTCGTCGTCTTCGACCCCGCCCGCGTCGACTCCGGGGCCGCCCGCCTGGTGGCCGACATGCCCGGCGGCGGCGAGCGCCTGGTTGCCGCGTCGATCGGTGTCGCCCACGTGCTGGTGGCCGGCACCGAGGTGATGGCCGACGGCGTGGACACCGGGGCCCGCCCCGGGCGGGTCCTGCGGTCGGGCGCGGACACCGACACGGTGACGCTGGCCGACGTCAGGCC
>CAZULR010000547.1:0-1896 GCA_964621235.1 uncultured Acidimicrobiaceae bacterium | reverse complement strand
GGGTAGCCCTCGACGTCCGCCTTCTGGGCGAAATACAGGTACCGGCGGTTGGCCTGGCTCTCGCCGGCGAAGGCCTCCTTCAGGTTGGCCTCGGTCTTGCTGTCCTTGAGGTCGGGCATGGTGTTCCTTTCTGGTGGATGGTGCAGGTGGTGGTCGGATCTCAGCGGGCTGCCAGCGGACGCGGTGGCCGCGCGGCCCCGGTCCGGCACGTGGGGCACAGGCCGCGGAAGATGACTTCGGCGCTACCGACCTCGAAGCCCAGGTCGGCGCCGTCGGGGACGGACAACCCCGGAAAGTCGACGACCAGGTCGCGCACGCTGCCACAGCTACGGCAGACGAGGTGGTGATGGGGGTCGTCGACGTTCGGGTCGAAGCGCGTGCGTCCGGTGCCCACGTCGAGCGCCGTGATCTCCCCCAGCTCGGCGAGGTCGTTGAGCGTCTGGTAGACGGTCTTCAGCGAAATGGTCTCCATCTCCCGGACGGCGGCGTCGTGGACGGCCTCGGCCGACGGGTGGGTCTCGTCGTCCTGCAGGATGCGGAAGATGCACTGGCGCTGGGCCGTCACCTTGCGGCCGGACGCCCGGAACAGCTCGGTCAGCTCGTCGGGACTGCGCACGCCGGCGATCGTATCACCATGGATTGTCAATCAACAATCATTGGTGATATCCCCGCGCACCGGTAGGCCCCAGGCGTGGTCCCCGCCCACGTGTGGCAGGCTTTCCCCATGCCCGCCACCGCACCGGCCACCGAGCCGTTCGCACGCGACCGGGCGCTGGCCCGTCTCGCCTCGGAGTCCTTCGACGTCCTGGTCGTCGGCGGCGGCATCACGGGGGCCGGCGTCGCACTCGACGCCGCCAGCCGGGGGCTGAAGACCGCCCTGGTCGAACGGGACGACTTCGCGTCGGGCACCTCGTCCAAATCGTCGAAGCTGATCCACGGTGGCCTGCGCTACCTCCAACAGCACGAGTACCGGCTGGTCTACGAGAACCTCGCCGAGCGGCAGCGCCTGCTCGACAACGCCCCCCACCTCGTGGCCCCGCTCCCCTTCCTCATTCCGCTGTTCGGCAAGCCCGGCGTCGTCAACAAGAGCGTCGCCCGGGTGTACCGGACGGCCCTGTGGCTCTACGACCTCACCGGCGGTGTGCGCATCGGGCGCCGTCACGAGAAGGTCACCCGGGAGCAGGCCCTCGCCCACATGCCGACCCTGCGGGCCGACCGCCTGGCGGCCGGCTTCCTCTACTGGGACGCTCGGTCCGACGACAGCCGGCTCACTTTGACCGTGTTGCGGACCGCCGTCCTCGACCACGGTGCCACCGCCGTCAACCACACGCCGGTCACGGGCCTGGTCACCGACGCCACCGGCCGGGTCCGGGGCGCCACCGTCTCCCCGGTGGGAGGCGACCCGTTCGAGGTCCGGGCCTCGGTGGTGGTCAACGCCGCCGGTGTCTGGTCGGACGAGGTGCGCACCTTCGACGAGCACCAGGACCCCCACTCCATCCGTCCGGCCAAGGGCATCCACATCACGGTGCCCGAGGAGGCCTTCCCCTGCGACATCGCCGCCGTGATCCCCGTGCGCGAGGACAAGCGGTCGATCTTCGTCGTGTCCTGGGGCGACCAGGTGTACCTCGGGACGACCGACACCGCCTGGGACGGCCCCCTCGACGACCCGTCGTGCACCCCCGAGGACGTCGACTACATCCTGGGTGCCGCCAACGCCGTCTCGACCCGCCAACTGAGCCGGACCGACATCACCGGCATCTGGTCGGGGCTGCGGCCCCTGCTCGCCCCGGAGCAGAAGGGCGCATCGAGCGAGCGGACGGCCGACCTGTCGCGTCGCCACACGGTGCGCACCTCGGACAGCGGGATGGTGAGCGTGACGGGCGGCAAGCTGACCAC
>CAZULR010000546.1:0-1898 GCA_964621235.1 uncultured Acidimicrobiaceae bacterium | reverse complement strand
CCGGCGAGGTGCTCGATCACCAGGCCGACCAGGAGGCTGCGCAGCATCCGGGCCAGCACCGCCTCCTCCCCCGGAGGGCAGAGCCGGGGCCGGTGGTCGGCCAGCCAGTGCTCGAGCGACGCCTCGGTGGCGTCGAACAGCTCGCTGCCGACGGCCCGGGCCGTCTGGTCCCCCCGCAGCACCTCGCCCAGCATCAGCCGGACGAAGTCCTCGACCTCGACCATGGACGCCAGGATGTCGGACAGGAGGTCGGCCAGGGTCGGTGCCGCGTCCCGGACCAGCGACGGCGGGGTGGCCACGCCGGGGGTGGCGAGGAACCCGCGCTCCTCGAGCACCGCCACCAGCAGGTCGCGCTTGGACGGGAAGTAGTGGTAGAGCGTGGCCACGTTGAGCCCGGTGGCGGCGGCGAGGTTCCGCATACTGGTGCCGTCCACGCCCTGCTGGGACATCAGCGACAGGGCCGTCCGGAGGATCCGCTCGCGCTGCGTGGGCGCCTCGATGCGGGTGGCGGGCTCGGGCGGCGGGGTGGGCACCTGTCCATTGTGACCCAAGGCGGGGCGGGCGGACCCGGCACTCGCCGTGCCGCCGGGCCGGTCCGGGGGTCCGCCCGGCGCGGGGGACGGGACGGGCCGTCGGGGGCCCTTCCCCGGGTCCCGAACGAACGTTTGATCTATAGTGCCGGGACGAAGCGTCGGTCGGAGTGGCCGACGACCGGGGGAGGACCGGCCCGTACCGGTCCGGGACAGAGGACGACGATGGCACGACCGGCTCAGCACGCTGTCGACACGGCACCGGCTCTGGAGAGGTTCGACCCCTTCGAGCTGCAGGACACCGTGTCCGGGGAGATCCGCGACCCGTATCCACGGATGGGCGAGCTCCGCCGCCAGCACCCCGTCCACCTGGGCCCCGTCGACCTCGGCGACGGCCTCTCCGACGTCGACCCCACGCGGCCCCCGCCGGTCACCGTCTTCGGGTTCGACGAGGCGGTCCAGGTGCTCCGGGACAACCAGACGTACTCGTCGTCGGTCTACGAGGGGATCATGGGCCTGGTCATGGGAAGGACCATCCTCCAGATGGACGAGCCCGAGCACCGGCTGCACCGGGCGCTCGTCTCGCCGACCTTCCGCTCCAAGGTCCTCGAGCGATGGGAGGGCGACCTCGTGCAGCGGGTCGTCGACGAGCTCCTCGACGACTTCGCCACCGAAGGGTCGGCCGACCTCGTGCAGCAGTTGACGTTCCACTTCCCGGTCCAGGTCATCGCCGAGATCCTCGGACTGCCCCGGGCCGACTTCCCCCGCTTCCAGCGGTGGGCGATCGAGATCACCAGCGTCACCACCAACTGGGACCGCGGTGTCGCCGCCTCCGAGGCCCTGCGGGACTACTTCGCCGACGTCGTCGAGGAGCGGCGGGTCCGCCCGGCCGACGACCTGATCAGCGACCTGCTGACCGTCGAGGTCGACGGCCGGCGACTCGACGACGAGGAGATCTTCTCGTTCCTCCGCCTGCTGCTGCCGGCCGGGGTCGAGACCACCTACCGGGCCTCGGGCAACCTCCTCTACGGCCTGCTCACCAATCCCGACCAGCTGCGGGCCGTGCGCGAGGACCGCTCGCTGCTGCCCGACGCGTTCGAGGAGACGATCCGGTGGGAGCCGCCGGTTACGGTCATCCTCCGCCGGGCCATGGCCGACACTGAACTGGCCGGCGTGCCCGTCACCGCCGGGGCGGACGTGGGCCTGCTGCTGGGCTCGGCCAACCGGGACGAGCGCAAGTACGAGCACCCGGACCGCTTCGACCTCTTCCGGGAGTCGCGCCAGAGCCTGGGCTTCGGCTTCGGGGTCCACGTGTGCCTGGGCATGCACCTGGCCCGGATGGAGACCCGCGTGGCGGTCAACGCCCTG
>CAZULR010000545.1:0-1901 GCA_964621235.1 uncultured Acidimicrobiaceae bacterium | reverse complement strand
CCGAGCACGGCGGCCACGCCGCCCTGGGCCCACCGGGTGGCCGACTGGGACAGCTCGGCCTTCGTCAGCACGCCGACCCGCAGCCCGGCACCGTCGTGTCCGGAGGCGCCCAAGGGTGCGGCCAGCCGGACGGCGGCCGACAGCCCGGCCACCCCGCTGCCCAGCACCAGGACGTCGAGGGCGCCGGGGATCGGTGCGGTCGAGCTCACCGGTCGGCCCGGGGGTCGAGATTGTCGATGAGGCGGACCGGTCCCACCATGGCCGCGATCAGCAGCCGTAGCGGGCCCGCGCCGCCGGCGTCGGCCCGCTCGAGGTCGTCGGCGTCCACCAGCACGGCGTAGTCCAGGTGGACCAGGGGCTCGACCGCCACCACGGCGGCCATGGCCGCCTCGACCCCGGCGCGGTCGGCTCCTCCGGCCCAGGCCTCGGCGCCGGCGGCGAGGGCACGGGACAGGCTCACCGCAGCGGTGCGCTCGTCGGCCGACAGCCGCCGGTTCCGGCTCGACAGAGCGAGGCCGTCGGGCTCCCGGACGGTCGGGCAGCCGACCACCTCGACGGGCAGCGACAGGTCGCGGGCGACCCGGCGCACCACGGCCAGCTGCTGGAAGTCCTTGTCGCCGAAGTAGGTGCGGCAGCGACCGACGGCCGACAGGAACTTGGCCACCACGGTGGCGACCCCGTCGAAGTGACCCGGTCGGGACGCTCCCTCCCACCGGTCGGCCAGGGCCCGCACCGACACCGTGGTGGCCGGAGGGGTCGGCCAGTCCGGATAGACCTCGGTGACGGTCGGGGCGAAGACGACGTCGGCCCCCGCGGCGGTGGCCAGCGCCACGTCGGCGTCGAGCGTGCGCGGGTAGTTCGTCAGGTCGGTCGGGTCGGAGAACTGGGTGGGGTTCACGAAGACCGACACCGCCACCACGTCGCACTCGGCGGAGGCCTGTCGGATCAGCGCGACGTGCCCGTCGTGGAGGGCGCCCATGGTCAGCACCACGCCGACGCGACGCCCGACCCGGCGCTCCTCGTCCAGCCGGGCCGACAACCCGGCGAAGGTGTCGGTGACGGGTGGTGCGGTCGTCGTGGCCGCCGGGCTCACGCCACCTGCTCGGCGGCGGGCACGACTGCGCCGAAGGCCAGCTCCCGGTCCACCTCGGCCGGCGGCAGGTCGAACTCGACGGCCGTGTCCAGGCTGAGCCGCCGGGCCAGGGCCGCCATGGCGTCGTAGGCGGCGAGCTCGCTCTCGGGGCCCGGCATGCCGGCGATGGCCGCCCGGTGGCGCTCCACCGTCTCCCAGTCGCCGCGGGCGGCCGGCCCGGTGAGGGCGGCGCCCGGGCCGAGGGCGAGGGCGTCCTCGCTGGCCGCCCGCATCAGTCCGGCGAAGGCGTCCAGGGGGAGGCCGGCGCTGGCCGCCACGCGCTCGACCTGCCCCATCAGGGCCACCAGGTGGTTGGCGGCGATCGCCGCGGCGGCGTGGTAGGCGGTGCGGTCGGCGTCGGCCACCTCGACCACGTTGCCCCCGAGGTCCTCCGCCACCATCCGGGTGAGCGGGTCGCCGGCCACCGTCAGGGTCACCCCCGACCGGAGGCGCTCGCTCCCGATGGCCGGGGTGGGCAGGGGGACCAGCGGGTGCAGCGAGCCCCGCCGGGGGTGCCCGACGAGCACGTCGAGGCCCAGCGAGCCCGACAGGTGCACGACGACGGTGGTGGGCACGGGGCGCACCTGGGCCGCCACCTCGGCGACCACGTCGTCAGGGGTGGCGATGACCAGGAGATCGACGCCGACGGCGGCGTCGACGGGCGAGTGGTCGCGGCCCCAGGCCCCCATCGATCGATAGCCCCCGACAGCCTCGAGGGCTGCCATCAACGACCGGCCGGCACGGCCCGGTCCGAGTACACGGAATGTGG
>CAZULR010000544.1:0-1909 GCA_964621235.1 uncultured Acidimicrobiaceae bacterium | reverse complement strand
TCGACCGTGCGGATCCCGTGGACGAGCACCGACCGCTCCGGTAGGGAGCGGGTGTTGCGGGACAGCCCGTAGACGGCGTTGCCGGCGACGACACGCCCGGCGTCGATGGGCACCGCGGCGAACGAGATGATCTCGTCGCGTTTCGGGTCCAGTCCGCTCAGCTCCAGGTCGACGACGCAGAAGTGGGCGAGGCGCCAGGGCGTCCGGCCCCTGTTCGCCCCTCGCCCGGACGAACCCACTCCCTCCGTGGAGTTGGCCGACCGGGGGCGGAACGGAGGGCTCATCGGAGGGGGAGGCCCAGGTCCCCGGCGATGTGCCGTTGGACCGAGGCCACGGCGCGGAACGCCTCTTTCAGGTAGTTCCTGCTCAGGGGGTTCAGCTCGTCGGGGTCGAGGAAGTCGTTGGGCTCGACGCCCGCCCGGAGCTGGGCGACTTGATGGTCGAGACGCAGCTGGCACACGAGGTCGAAGGCCTCCTGGAGCGTGACGGCGTCGAACGGGGACAGCGCACCGGACGAGCCGGCCACCCCGAGTCGGGAGATGGTCGAGGCCGAGGTCACCCCCGAGGCCAGACCCGCCCAGCGGGCGATGTCGACGATCGGCACGATGCCGCCGTTCTTCAGGTCGACCCGCCTTCGGTGCTCGCCCGTGGACTCGACGACCAGTCCGCGCAGGAACCCGGTCGGCGGCCGGTGGGCGAGGGCGAACTCGGCCAGTAGCCGCAGGAGCCGGGGGCGCGCCCGCGCCAGGCGGAACGATTCGGCGATGAGGCCCTCGGGCACGTCACCCCATGCGGCGCGGCTGTCGACGAGCACGGACACGAGGATCAGCGCCTTGTCCTGGGTGGGGTTCTCGAGGAAGGACCGGGCCGATTCCCTCCAGGACGAGAACGATCGGACGAACAGGGGATCGGCCGCACTGACGCGGTGCTGGTCGGGGTGGAAGCCGCACCGCTGCAGCACGTCGGTGGCGTGGGTGGCGACGGTGCCGAGGTAGCCCTTCACCACGGTGGGCTCCGCGCCGTCCTCGTCGAACCAGACGATGGCGCTGTCGAGGTCGGAGCTCGGGACCGCCTCCCGACGGGCCTGGCTGCCGAGTGTCAGCCAGGTGAAGCGGACGGGCGGCTCGCCGGCGTCGGCGACCACCAGGTCGAGCACCTTCCGGGTCAGCGCATCCGCGACCACCGAGTAGACCGACATGACCTCGGCCGCCGGCACCCCACCCTGGCTCATGGCGATCACCGTGGGCCGCAGTCTGGTGGACGCCTCGACGAGATCCTCGATCGTGCCGGCCCGTGAGATGGCGCGGCGGAGGTAGAACGACGAGCTGCGCTCCACGGCCAGGAGGTCGTGGTCCTCGATGATCCCCACCACCCGACCGTCGGCGGACACCACGGGGAAGTGCCGGATGCCCCGGTCGAGCATGTCGACGAGGACCTCGTTGCCCGAGCGCTCGCTCGGCACGGTGAAGGCCGGCGCGGTCATGACCGCCGACACGGGCGAGTCACCCGACATCCCCCCGGCGACCACCCTCGACCGCAGGTCGCTGTCGGTCACGATGCCGACGGACTCCCCGAGGTCCACGACGAGGGCGGTGGCACCGGCGCTGGTCAGGAGCTGGGCCGCCTCGCGCACCGGTGTACCCGGGGCGCAGACCACGGGGGCGGACCGGATCGAGGCGCTGACCGGTTGCCGGAGCTGGTCGCGGGCGACGGTCGCCCCCGGAACCGACGACAGGCGGTGGAGGTCGTCGAGGAGCGAGCGGGTCAGGTAGCGCAGGCCCTGCGGTTGGGCGAGCGCCTCGGCCGCCACGTCGGCCGGGATCCGGTAGGTGAGTGAGTCCTCCGACGCCTGGGTGCCGAAGTCGGTGGGGAGCCCGGACAGCAACGAGGCGAAGCCGAACATCTCGCC